>CAZGHY010000006.1:0-22169 GCA_964526015.1 uncultured Gammaproteobacteria bacterium | reverse complement strand
AGGCAAGGCTAATTACTTGTTTGGTGTTATTTATTACCTCTATAATTTTACTTTTTATCTTTTGCATGAGTAAAGTATAAACCTAGGCTGATAAAAACAATAGCCCCATAGTTTGACTAAACATGCTAAATTTGATATCATTACATACCTAAATTTAAACAAATTAGCCTCGATTTGCTTGGCTAGATAAGTTTAATTATGGTTTTTAGTCTTGCACCTTTAAATATTTATTGCGGAATCTTCTTTTGAATGAGTAGACAGCACTTTGTGTTTAATTTGTTTTGAATATAAAGCGTTGTCTATTTTAAACGAAAGGAGAAAAAATGAACATCTTGTATTACATTGGACTGTTCCTTTTGATTTCAATTGCGGTTCTTGTTTATACACATGAACGCGAAATGAGATTGACTGGAAAACATGGCGGACCCGATATCGAGGGTAGTAGCGCAAAATATTTTGTATGCGCTGATCATAACGTCAGGGAGCTTGTCTCAGTTTACAATCCTGACGATCCACCCACTTGCCCATCTTGTGGCAAAGAATTGAAGAAAGGAGAATAAGGTGAAAAAATCGCCGAAGGTCATTTTACTAGCGATATTAATCGCTGGAGGGTCTATTATGCTTGGACCTGTGTATTTGATGATTGGGTTGTGGAAACAGTATCCCACGTTTAACCCACTCTACATCACTTTGATCGGCCTGATCGTCGCTGTACTCGTTTTGATTTTTGGACCAAACGAAAAGGAGTAAAAATGAACTTTTTACAAAAATTCTTTGGGGGAGTTAAAACCGAAAAGGTTACAATTGAAACAATTGAGGAGGGAGATATAATCGTCGCAACAGCTCACGACAGTTGGTTTTTAAACGAACTGAATGAGCCAAAAAAAACGCTTGATATCTACCCAAACGACAAAGGAAAAGTTGTTAAGGTTGACAAGAGTTTGTGGTACATCATGGTTATATGGGACAAATGCCCAGATCGTGAACTTGCCATGCACTACATGCCAACTCAAGCACCACCAAACGGATGGAATATCGAAAGAATCAAAAAATAGTTTCCAGTAATGAAAATTACTGATGATGATTTCGACGAGAATCTAGAACTTGTCGAGGACACGATTGTAAAACCAAGGAGATATAAGATGGACGAAAAAGTTGATGTCATTATGGGGCGTGAAGTTATTGTTGACGAGTACGTCGTTTCGATTGGGCTTAACCTGAACTATGTTCCTGCCCAATGGCAATTCCAACTTCTCACGAATGATCCTCATCGTGGACGGCTCTGGATTCAACGCCAACAAGATAACGGTGTTCTCGTTTTACGCGCGCCGATTGATCGGGACGAGAAACGCCAGATTCATGAATGGCTCAAGTCATTCGATGTCGTGAAGCTTCCTCACTGGACGCTTTTCCGAGACATCGTCAAGATGATTGCAGAACTCAAGGCAGAAGAAGACAAGGCGCGTGAAGGACATGAATTTGTCAAACAAATCATGGCCAAGAAGAAAGCTGAACAAGAACCACCGCAATAAAGAAATAAAATTAGTGCAAGAAAGCGCTTTCTCTAAAACTCCCTCACAGGACAATAGAAAAGCGCTTTTTTGTGTTTAATAGACAACAACTGGAGCTTCTGTTGGTGCTAGAGTTGGAGTAACTGTAGATTCTACTGTAGGAATAGGGCTTGGCGTTTGTGTTGGAGCAACTGTTGGAGTTGATGTTGGTATTGGAATTGGTGTGGTTGATAAAACTTCAAGGTCTTGTACGTCTTGGATAATCAAAAGTTTTTGTTTTTGTGAGTAGTTTCCTGTTGCTAGTATTCTTTTACCTATTAATTTATCTAGAGTAATATAATCTGGAGCTTGTAATGTAACTGCTTCATCTGAGGAAGTTAAAAGAAAAAACTTAATAGGTACTGATGTTGTTTTCTTTAATGTTCCTTTTAATGCAGTTTCTCTCCAATCAGAACTTGGTGTTGGAGAATCTGTAGCTACAATATTGTTTGTATTATTAATATTTAAAAATGGAAAAAGTGTAGGAAAAACAAAACCTCCAAGACCAAAAACAAGTGAGAATAACGCAACAGATATTGCAATTGCAGTAATTGGCTTGGCTTTAAACTTAAACTCTAGTCCTTCATTAGCCATTATCTTTTTCCACCATGCTTTGATATAAACAAGTGGGTTAGTAACTTTAAAACTAACTAAATCAGGAATATCACCTGTTTTTACATTTTGATTTTGTGAAGTTGTAAAAGAAATTGGAGGGACACTTGTTTCTCCTTCTTTAATAAACCTACCTTCTGAATCTCTAACCTGTTTTTTAGCAGTTACACTTCTAACTGAAACTACTGCTTCTGAAGTATCTTTGTTAATTACATTATTTTGATCTTCTTTCATGGAGGTATATTTAAATATTAGTACCACTGATTACTAACTGCAACAATCAATAAAAATGATGTAATATGAATTATGTCTTTAAATGAACCACTGGAGAGAACAAATAGAATATTAACTGATACGGAGGGAAAAATCATTTTTCTTCCAAATGTAATTAGAGCCTCAGAATTATATAGAAAGGATATATCAGCACCTGTTAGATCTGAAAATTTCAAAAAAGCACTCCCTGAACTGTTTTTAAACTATGTGAGTAGTGGAGTAGAAGAATCTTCTGTTGATATCGACGGCATAAAGTATAAAGCAACATATAAAAATTATGGTGGGGCTTCTGGATCAATTTATTTAGGTCCTCAAGATAACCCCGAAGCATGTAGCATAAGACTTGATCCAAACAGAGAAGCAAATGGTTTAAAATTAGTAAATATTTCATCTCCAGAAGTTTACACAAGTGGTAATCCTCCAGTTATTGTCCGAAAATATGTGTCATACGAGGGTGATGGCTTAGATAAAAAATATGAAGCTATATATTTGAATATTCCAAAAGATAAAGTAAGAATTGGCGTAGAGGATGAAGAAAAGTTTGAAAAAATCAATATTTCGATAGTTGAGGATACTAGAGATGGGACAAGATTATCGATTGGACTTAGTAACCAATATACCGATGCAGGTGAAGGTTATCCTCGTCCTATTTTGTCACTTAACGAAGACAAGCATCCTGAAGATCCAATTGAAGGAGTTGTTGACCTTACGGTTCATTTTAGTCCAACATTTACAATAGTTGAGGCAGGAACCACACAATACAACACAGCTAAGGATATTCTTCTCTCAATTGCTCAACAGGTAACAGGTAAAAAGTTTAGAGATACTACACCACCAAATGAATTAGCTAAAGATCTGTTTAAGGATGCAAACGTAAAGACAGATTGATTACTTTTCAACCTTCCTTTGTAATAAAATCTAGTCCTCCTCCAGTTAAATAATGTTCAAAAATTATCCCTATTCCTGCTGAAATTAATATTAAATTGTTAATTGGTAATATATTTAAAAATGCAATTAAAACTAATAATATTCCGTATAAACTATGATGCAATCTATACCCAGAAATTATTAATGCTTTCCTGCCTGTGAATTTATAAAATGGTAGATTTTCATAGATGTAAGCAAAAACCATTCCTGATATAAAACTTATTATCAAATTCATAATATATTAAGCTATACAAAATTAGCTACTTCATCAGCAACTTGATCCTCAAAACCACCATAGCAATGTTCTGATCCCTCAATTATGACAGTCTCACAATCTTTAATATTTTTCTTTATAATTTCCATACAACTTTCTGTAGTTGTTCCAAATCCTGCATAAGATAAATATTCATCTTTACTACCAATTATTACTTTTGTTGGTATATTTATCTTTTTCATCGTAGGAAAATCATAATCTCTTCTATAAAAATCCCACATACAACTCAAATCATCTTGTATATACCATGAATAAAATGTTTGGTAACTCATTGCAAAATCTTCATATTCTGGAACTGGAACAAATTCCTTTCCTTTACCATCTTCAATTTTTTGTTTTGCAATTTCAACAAACTCATACCACTTGTTAGGTGCTTTCACTTCCATAAATGCATTTTTATCAAATGGAGCAAGAAGAATTAGTTTTTTAATTTTGTCTTTGTACTCTCCTTCAAATAAATATCTAACTGCCTTTATTGTTCCAAGTGAATGTCCTGCTAGAATTATTTCTGAATATCCTTCATCAAACAGAAACTTAATAAATGCAGTTATGTCTAAATGAGCTTCTTCAATCTTTTCATAATATGAACCGATATATTCACCGCTTCCATCAGTTTTTAAAAATTCAGTAATAATTCCTGTCCCTCTAGTTTGAGTTAAAATTACAGCGTTGCCCTGTGTTTCTAGCTCTTGTGAAATTAAGTGGTAAAACTTGTGAGAGTAGAAATCTGAAGTAAATCCATGAATTATTATTACTGCTGGTTTTGTCTTATCTCCAACTTTATACAAACCATTTAATTTAAGCTGATCCTTTGTAGTAACCTGTATGTGATTATAATTGTTCACATCTGTATTTTATTCTACTTTGTATCTTTTTTCTATATTGCACTTGACATATAATTTAGGAGTGGACAATAAAGAAGACTTGAAATTTAAAATTGATCAACTCAGACAAGATAAAATTATATATGGAGTTGAAGCTGTTGCTACTAACCTTGCAGTAATGCTTGGTATTTACTTTGCAACATATTTTAAATCACAACACACTTCATTTCTTGTTTTTGTATCTGTTTTAATTGGAGTTGGATATACGCTATTCATGGGTATAACAAATTTTAATAGACTTCAAAAAATAAAAGAGTTGGAGAAGAAACTTAATAATTAAACTTCTGAATACATTATATTACTCCAAACGCTCTAATTGGTGATCCATCACCATCTTTAATCTTAAGAGGAACACCGTAGAACATGAACTCTTTATTTTCTGGTAATTCATCCATGTTTACTAAATCTGTAATTGTTAAAATTCCGGCTTGTAATAATTTTCTTTCTAACTCAACATCAAGCTCTGCAGTATTTCCCACAACTACAAATAAGGGATTAGCTTCTTTAATCTTTTCGAACAAGTCTAAATCTAATTTTCCTTCTTTAAAAGCAAGTCCAACTTCCTTCGGAAAATTAGCAGAGGTATTTACTAAAACAGTTTTGCCAATATATTTTTCAAGTGGAATATCATCAATTGTTTCTCCTTTTTCATCCATGTGAGCAAAAGCATCTGCATGAGTTCCAATATGAGTAGACATTTGCAAATATCGAAGCCTCCATCCTTCTTTGTCTAAATTGTGAATTTGTTTAATACTAACTTCTGGATCTCCCGGATAAACTGGCATTTTATCAAAAAGTGGTTGTGATAAATCAATTACTTGCATGGGGTTATTTTAACACAAAAGATTTAACCTTTTCCTGAAGTGAAGACACTCCTAAAACCTTTTGCCCACTTTTCTAAAGCATCACCAAAACCAGCAACAATTTGATCAGCTTGTTCAACTGCGTCATCTTCTGCGCCAACAGGTAACTCACCATGATTTTGACTTTCTAATTTTTCAAGAATTCCATCATAGATAGCCATGCCAGTTTGTAATGCAAGGCTTTCTTTTTCAGATAAAAACTGTGTTGCAACTTGGTCTGATAAAACTACTTTGCCAGTAATCTCTCGTCTGTCGTTATCTTTCTTCATACTATCGGTGGTATTATATCAGTCAATTATTCTACATTCAATCTTTAGTGACGCGTTCTTCCTGCCATACACATTGGCCAAAGGCCAACCACTCCTGTAGCTTTGGGGTGTTTTGTGTAGGGCAGATCCCTGTTAAAGGGATATTTCAGGAGCAATGGTTTTGTTGCCTTGGCGTTCTAACCAAGTGCTGTGCTAGAGAGCACTTTGTAGTTGTTTTCTGGCACTTGGTTTAGTCGCCCGACAGGGCAAATTGCGACTGAAATGTCATATTTTGTCCCAACGGCTAGCCGTTAACCGTCCGCTGGACGGTAACACGGACAAAAGGCCGTAAATACGGCCAGTTAACGGAGTCGATGGACCTTCTTCCTGACACCGTTAACTACCCGTCAGGCGCTCGCAAGCGACTGACTATAAAACCCCTTTTCCTTTTGGCGTATTGCGACCGAGCGAAGCGAGGGAGCAAGAAGACAAGCACTGTGTTAAGCGAAGCCACGAAGTGGCTGAGCGAGGAAACCCGAGCTCCGCAACAATTCCTTCCCCTTTGACCCCTCCCTTGTTGCTCCGCTAAAACTTCAGAAATTTGTGGTAAAATAAGTTCGAGCGGAATCGTAAACGCTCACAGTTGAGTTGTTAATTTTGTAATTTGTAATTTTAAATGCGGAGTGTGGCTCAGTTGGTAAACAATTTTGCTGACTGTCTATTTACACTTCGGGGTGTGGCTCAGTTGGTAGAGCGCTGCTTTTGGGAAGCAGAGGCCGTGAGTTCGAATCTCGCCACCCCGACCAGAGCGGACGCATGTGTTTCAGAATGATTGATTAGTTCGAAAATAGGACTAATAGTCGAGTTCAATAATTTACCATTTTCATAGACAAGGTTACCGTTAAAGATTGAACTAATTAGGATCTGCTTCTGTCCATGATCAGAAACTTCATATGCTTTAGCTAGATCAAATAACAATGCTTTAACAAAGTTTGTAATTGTTTCTATGTCGTATTTATCACACAAACTATCATTATTAACTATGTTCTGTACTAGTAACTGATCTTCAAAACTAGCTTTTTGCTCCTTAAATATTTCGTCTGAATACAAGCCTTTTAGATGTCCCTGTACAAGAAGCGTTAACATTCTCTTTTTTTCATCCTTTTTCTTTTTAACTTCATCCTGTGCCTTTTTAATCTCTTGAAGTCTTTCGTTATATGAATCATGCAATATTAAAGTAAACAAGTTGACTGCATCCTGAGTTGGTTGTATTTGTCTAAGTAGACGATAGAGCTCTTTATTCATCTCGTCTACTGATATTGATGGAGTACTATGATCTTTGCACCAATATTTAGCATAATATTTACCGCTCCCACCTTTACAATTAGCAGCAACAAGATTTTGTCCGCAAGTATGTTTAACTAATCCCTTTAAAGGGAATTGATCGTTTTTAACTAATTTCTTCATATCCATAGGACGTTGTAGTCTACCGTCTATGATCCCTCTAACTCTGTAGTACATTTCCTCTGTAATCATAGGCATATGTTTTCCGTGTACTTCACTTTCTTCATAGCTTTTTGATGTTAATATTCCAGCATAGAATTTGTTCTTAAACATTTGAGATACAGTTTGTTTACCGATCCTTCCACCTTTCCAAGTAACTATGCCCCATTCACTCATAATATCTACCATCTCACGAATAGATTTTGTGCCAGTAGCCATTAGATGCCATGATTTTTTAACTAAATCAAATGTTTCACTAGGTATTGCAACGCACCTTCCATCTTTGTCCTTTGATGAAATATATCCAATTGGAGGTTTTGAAACATGATAGCCAGAAAGAAACCTCTTATATAACCCATTCTTGGCTCTTTCTCCTCGTACAGAGTTATCAAGTTGTGCAACTGATGCAAATATGGTTTCTATAAAGGCATCAACTGGACTTGTTCCTGTTGGCTCTGAGGTACTAAGTAGTTTAATTCCATATCCTGCAAGTTCCTTTTTGATTGCCAGATAATCACTAGTTTGTCTTGCAATCCTATCAATTTTATAGGCAACAACCGCAGCAACTTTCTGTCTATTTAACCGACAAAATTCTAATAAGCTAATTAGTTCTGGTCGGTCTTTTGTTTTTGCAGATACGCCCTCTTCACGAAAAACTTTTAAAATATCGTATCCTTCTCTATCTGCAAATGCAGTGCAAATATCAAGTTGTGTATCAAGCGAAAAATTATCAATCTGTGATTCTCCTGAAACTCTTGTATATACTACACAGTTCATAGTTTCCATCATAGACCAACCCTCCCTTTAGGTGTCAATAGTTGTCTGACAGTCCTACCCTCAAAAATACTTTTTTCAAACCCATCTAGCCAACTTTCTGATAAATTTTGAAATAGCGATATTGTTTGCATTATCTGCATGTCAGTCATCTTTTTACCTGTTTCTCCAAGTGTTTTTCTTGCCCGTTCAAGCGTAATCATGGCTTATTATCTTTCCTTTTCTTTCTATGTTTGATAACAAAAGTGAAGTATTTCGCGGGATTAGTCTTTATGTTGCCTCTTACATATTGCTTTATAGTTTCGTTTAAAACCCAGTTAATAACACGAGAAGAATAATACTGTGCAACAGATAACCAATAATTATCAGTGCACGGCCAGTATTTAAAGATTTCATTTAAGTATTTTGCCTTTTCTAACTCGGTAGTTTCACTGTTTGTTTTACTTAATGAAACAATAGCGTCTGATCTATACCAAATTAACTCAGGATTAAGAGAAGATTTACAGCCTCCATAAACATCACCATTAACATAACCATCATCATTTGCTGTACTGTAACTTATTTGTTTATCATCCTGAGGTAACGGTAAATTTTCCCATATCCATTGTTGATCGTCTTTTGATAATTCAGAATCAGGCGAGTACCAATTTGGATATTTCTTTTGGATTTCTGAAATTGAATATAGTGAAGTAGAATTGTCCATATCTATTTACTTTCATATTCACGTCTTGAATAAATAATCGAACGTAATGTCTTTTCAGCATTGGAATAATCTTGTGGTTTTACATAAGCACGGAGTGAATAGAAGTCTGAAGTTTTATCTTGTAACTCTTTATTATTGTAAAAGCAAAATATATATTTGCCTTGTTGAGTATGATTTTTAATTGAAGCAATTTGAAGTCCTTCTGATATTAAATATGCAGAGAGGTAGAAAGATTCTGTTTCGTAATAATTATATTTATTTTTACTTGCTCTCATTAAGACACGATTAATCTAAGCTATGTCAACATTAAAAAACGCTGACTTTCTATGGTTAATCTAACTACATATCTATTTATGTAAACATGTAGCACTTCTCATGATAGCAATGACATTATATCATATATTCCCATGTTTTCCAGCATAGTTTTATTTTTGTTAATTGGTGTTATACTATCGGTCACAATGAAAAAAGTAGTTCTATATGTCTTTTTGCTAATTATAATTTTGTTCCTTTTACCTAAAATCGTAAATGCCAGATCAGGTTGTTGCAGCCATCATGGAGGAGTCTGTGGATGCGGTTGTTGCGATGGCACTTCTTTATCAAATACTTGTGCTCCATACTATCCTGAGTGCTCAAGACCAATATACACCGCACCAGTCGCAACAAAGAAACCCGTTGTTATTGTACCTATTGTTACTAAAGCACCCTCTAAAAAACCGACTCCAATTCCTGAAGTAAAATCAATTACTACTGAATCGATAAATACTCCCATTGTAGGAAGTAACACTGTAACAAATAAAAAATTAGGCTTTGGTGACTTAATAACTGCTCTATCACTTGGAGGTTTAGTTTATTTGGGTATAAAATATAAAGGTAACAATAAAAACTATGATTAGCAGTAGCAACAAATTCAAATGGCTCCTGAGTCTAACTACAAAATTATTCTTTGTTTTTATCGCTTCAATTCTTTTTTGGTATGGATTTAAATTTTCTGACCCAACTTATTACATATTAGGAATAATATCTCTAGTAATAGCATCTTTATTTTTCGTTCAGAAAAAACCAGAGCACTTAATTAATGTTCCCAAACTAGAATTAAAAAGGTTCTTTTCGACATCCTTATATCAAGTAAAGAAACTTAAAATAAATTTTAGCGTCGACAAAAAATATTTTAAGGTAAACAAATTATTAGCCAATTTCTTATCTCTTGGGTTAAGTATTTCAATACTCTTGATAACAATAATATTTTTACTACCAGCAACAAATAGCAACTCTGATTTGTTTCGATCTGCAGTAGAATCTATTCAATTGTTTTTGAATAAAACAAAATATTTATCACTGACAGTCTTCCCATTAATAATTTTAGTTAATTTTGTTTATCAAATGAAAAGTAAAAAAAATAAAATTAAAAGTAAATTTAAGATTATATTTAACTCTATATTACAAATTTTAATTTCGTTTCCATTGGCAATAGTCTTTACTTTTTTAGTAGCACTTATCTATGCAAACAGCCTATTGTTTGTTTCTAGCGTATCCCCTAATTTACTAAAACTTTATACAGATAAAGATAGAATAAAAGAGACTATTAATTCATCAGACCTAGATTTTAAACTTATTGGCGTTAGTGAATCTCCATCAAAATCATTCGTCACCAATTTTCACTTATTAGGCAATCAAAACACTTTTTTTAGCTCAAATCTAATCTATAAATTTGACAACCGATTGTTTATCAATTCAAAAAGCGTATCAAAACCAATATACCTATATAAAGATACTATATTTATCAAAGACCTCGACAAAGAGTTAATTGAATCAATATCTCCGACTTTAGTAAAAAAATTAGTGAAGAAAAATTTATCACCAAGATACATAAAAGATGAACCAAATGTCAAAATAATATCAAGGCAGGAATATTTAAAATATCGTGAAGAACAGATAAACAAACAAATTGAAGAAATCGCAGGATATATTGAAGAATCTAAAAAGATACTATCAAACTACAGTTATCAAATTGGTGTCGCTAAAAACAACATATCCAGACTTCAGGGATATATTCAGTTAAACTCCCAATACCGAGACAGTGAATATAATGAATGTGTAAATTCTACTTATACATATTATGGATACTATTCAAACTATACCTACAGAAGATATTCTGACCAATACTGCCAAAGCCAGAAAGACCAAAGAAATACACAAAATGCACAGTATGAAAGCGAGATAAGAACAAATCAACAGAATCTATCTTATTATCAATCTTTATATGGCGAATTTAAAGGTTATCTAGATCAATTCGTGGATTACAAAGTGTTTATAGAAATGACCAAGCAACAAACACCATACGAACTAGGTCTTTTCGAGCCAGAAAACTCTGTTAAAGTTGTTCTGGATTCAACTGGTGAAAAAGACATATCTAACTTCATTGTTACTTTGACTCATGAATATTTACACTACTCCTCATATGTATCTGAAGAACGAACACTTCCTCAATTTTTTGAGGAGGGTTTAACAGAACATTTTGCTAGAAAAATTGTATCTGACCAATTATCGAGAGATACAAACTTAGGATACCCACTAATTTCAAAAATGATTTCCGAAATTAGCAAGAAAATTAATTTAAAAGAATTAGAAGATATTTATTTCACAAAGAGCGAAGATCAATTGCAAGCCTTACTAGATAATGCCTACGGTAAAGGTTTTTACAAAGACTCTAGTTTGTATTTTGCACTTATACCATTATCACCCACAGATGAGGCTTTAAAATTTGCCAATAACATAATGTTTAAAGTCGGTGGGAAAACATTAACGGAAGAAGATGCTTACAGTACCTATTGATTGTCGTTAGTATAACTAAACTCTTTACCACTCTCGGTGTCTTTGCATGAATATTTTATTTTTCCATCTGAATTATCATATTTAACTACAGAACGATCGAACTTAGCGTCTAGTTCACTTGTATCAGGACTTACTTGTGACAACTCTTTTAGATATTCATCAAAAGTAACTGCACTAATTGGCTTACCTGATATAGATGACAAAAGGCCTCCTTTGACCAAATATATTTGACATAGTTCAAGATCCTCTTTCCATCCAGAAACAAATCTTCCAAACGGATAAATACCTAAAGACTTTTCTTTGAAATTTTTAATTGATAGGTCTTTTTTAACAATCAATTCTATAATTTTTTTTGATCTTTCTTGTTGAAAATCACTGTTTTCGGAAAAAAGCTTATCCATATCAATATTTAATTTTAGATATTGTTCCTGTAATTTAGAATATTTATAGTTAGCTGAGTCATAATCCCCAGAAACATAATCTTTCACCACAGAATAATACGAACTCATGTACTCTCTGTTATTCTTGAGTGTTTCGTACCCATAAGGCGACTTATCCATAATTGTATCCTCATAATCAAACTTAAAATCATCTCTTGTATATTTTTCTAAGGATGCAATTTCATTAAAATATTCAGAATATAATTTGCTAGGAGATTTTGATACTTTTATGTCATAACTAGTCATAATTTCCTTATCTTTACTCACCAAGAATATATTTTTAATTAAATAATCATTAGAGATGCTATCTGAAATCGAGGCTATTTCCAATTCATAATACTGCAACTGACTTTTTACAATATTTTGCACGATCCTACCTCGCTCGCCAATTATTATTTTAGAAAATAACTTATATTTCGAATATTCTTTTTGATTCTTTTCAATAATATCTTTATAAGATTTATCGTTGTCTATCGTCAGTGATAACATCCCGTTAAGATCATCGTACAATATCATCTTCTGATCTTCTTTAGTTTTTTCGCTATAAAGTTCTCCAATTATTTCAAGGCTCGAATTACTTAACTTATCTGATTTTTCAAGAACTGAAAGTTCTTTAGTTATAGCAGTACCTTGCAACGTTGAAATATTATTTAAAAGATTCCACTCAAAAAATTTATATGATATTACGATAGCCAATAAAATGAAGGCAGATATTAACAGAAGATCTTTCAAATGAATTGTTTTATTTTGACCCATAAGTAGAATTTAAGTGAATTATATTCTTTTTTCGTCATTTGTACAGTTTACATCAGAAATGTTAAAGGTGATGTCCGTCGGTCATTCCAAATAGAAGGTGTCATGGACGTTTTTAGTTAAAATTATCCAATCGTAAATATAGATCCAAATTATTAAGCAGTTCTGATTCTCTTACCTAAAAGAAGTTCAGGTATCTGTAAATTTGTAAATGTAGGTGCAATAAATATTGCTGAATACACTAGCATAAAGGTAGTTCTTGCTTCGTCGGGTAAATTTTTACTTATTCTTTTTGCAAATTCCCAGTTAATCACTCCAGCCATACCGTTTAAATCTGGTGTATACGGTCTATAACTTGAATACTCGATCTCAAAATCATTAGACTCATTAATAAAATAATTTACTTCATCAGTACCCCCTAAAATTTCTGATATGAATGGTCTCAATTTTTTTTGAAAATTATTTATGAATAAATCATACTGCGCGTATGGAAGGTATCCTTGAGAAAGTCGAGACAGCAAATGAATGTTATAAAAACATATATCTTTGAAAATAGCTTCAAGTTTTTTTTCGTCTACGAGTATATTATCTTTTTTTAGATAATCAGTTACACCAATAAAATCACCTTTAACAAATTCTGGAAAAACTAGTGCAAGATCATTAGATTTTTCCAGTAAGATTTCATTTGAATTTGTTTTATCATAATATTTTAACCAGATCTCATTAGAAGTGTCTTGTTTTTTGTTAAAAAGTTTGTTAAACATTTTATAAATTTTAATACTTATAAATTGTAACACTAGTATTTAGAAAAAATAAACAGGTTAACATCTTAACGATTTAACTTAATCTTTGGATATTGTATTTTTACTTACACATATACGACACCTAAGCAAATTTCCTGAGTATATAATTCCCCTTTTTTTGTTACATAAGGGACAAATAAACCAAAATCTGTTACCTCCATACCTTGTTTTAGACATAGTTAAATTTATTTGACGACCATTTATATCAACATCTGATTTAATAAACTGATATTTAAACTCATTTTTGGCCTTTCTCACAAGATCATCTATTTTTATTGCACGGAGATTGTTTACATTTTTACCTAAATCATATGGGTTAATTGATTTCATTTTTCTGTAATACTTGGTTGTTACCAACAAAGGCATTTTGTGTTCGTATGTTAACCTCAAGTTGTGGCATTTTAAGCATTCTGAGTGTCTGTAGTGAGGTTAGATAATGCCTCTCAGCCCTATCTAACTCCTTACTCATTACATTTAAATATCCTACTCCAATATCGGTTACTGAGTCTTTACTAAGATAGGCTCTTATCTTTGCTTGGATTTGCATTATTCTTACATAATTTAAGGCGGTAATATGAGCTAGGGATTTCTCACTCTCTTTTTGACAATCATTTTCTAGTTGTAGTTTTCTACTAAAATCATTTACAAATGTTCTGTATTCTTCTGACACACCAGTAACTAATAAGCCAGCATTATCAAATTCGTATAACGACATGGCAAGCGATATGTTTTGACGATTATCTACTTCTTTTCTACCCTCTTTAAAGTCGTTCATTTCTTTTTCTGCACCCCGTAACGCCTCACTTGGAGAAAAACTGAACTTAAGACTTTTTACAATTTCTGATGTTTCCTCTATTGTTATTGTCTTCTTAACTACCTTTGTGGATTTTTTCATATCTCTAACACCTTTCTTAAATCATCTTGCGTGAAGTGATAATACAAACTGGTTGAAGATAGACTTGTATGCCCAACGAATCGTTGCACCTGAGGTAATACAGCACCCTTGTTTAGCTTATCTGTAATGAAGTGATGGCGAAAACTATGAGGCCTAACATTCTTATTAATTCCTGATGCAGTTACTCTCCTTTTTAATGCTGAATAAGCAGATATTCTACTCATTTGCTTGTCTTGTCTACCTCTGAAGATATAGCCCGTCTTTCTGCCTCCTATGAGCCTAGATAACGCCTTTGAAACGCTGTCTGTAACAGGTACTATTCTATCTTGATGATTCTTGGTGTTTTTAAAAGTAACAAACTTTTCGGAAGCATCAAAGTCTTCAATTTTTAAATTAGTTACCTCTGAAATTCTTGCACCACTATCCCAAAGAAGTTGTATTAACGTGTTTATGATAAATCTTTGTGAAGGATGACAATTAATAGGGGCATTAAGAATTTTTTCCAAGTCATTATCTGTTAGAAAGGGGTGAGATTTAACCATTTTTATAATCCTATAACTCCGAAATTTAATGTTTTGTACCTAAAGTATGTTAACATAATGTATATTATGTATATATTAGGCTTGTCGAATAAATAAGTCAACACTAGAATAATAACGAGGAGAAATTAACCTAAAAGTGGAAAGTCGTTACCCATCTTTTGCTTGAAGTCCCATAAGGTAATTCTTGCATCTGATGGAAGTTTTGGAGTACCAACTTCAATTAACTGTCTTGCACTATCCGTTGTTATTGTTGTTTCAGCCCAATTGTCTATTCTTGATACGGTTGTACCGCCTGAAATACCAAATGTGTCGCTCAACATCTTAGAAAGTGCTTTTGCATGACTTACATCTTCTACTTCTGCAACAAGTGAAGACATATTATTTTTCTCAGTGTCTTTTTTTGGACTTGAACTTATGTCTAACCTATATAATCGTTCGCCATTTGGTTCCTGTAAGAGAATCTCCTGAGTAAGTTCACCGCTCTTTTTGTACTTTGTTAATGATATTCTTAGTTCTAATTCCCCGTCATCATATTGCAACATTGTTCTCGCTGTAAATGATACTAGATAATCATCATTTAAAGGTTTGTCGACAGCGAACAGATGAGGATCTGAGGTTGTTAATGCATTGGAAGCTTTTTCAATTAATTCTTTTGGTCCTGGATTTTGACTTAATAAATCTTTCATAGTGAATTAGTATGATTTAATCAATTCTGAATTATTTTAAGCACCATATTCACACTTTTTAACAGGTAGACATACACCTCTCCACTCGTTAACAAAGTCAGCGTATTCTTTTTGCTTTTCACCTAAAGCAATCAAAGCTTCATTTTTAGCTTTTAAATAGGGATTGTTTTCAGTAACGGCCTCACTTGCGGTAGCATTAGCAGAAGCAATTTCTGCCGTTACACGTAACGACTGTAAATCTGCAACGATTCCTGGTAATTTACATAACTCACATCTTCCAAGTGCCATAATACCTATAGTATACCATTGTTATTTTTAATTTGCAAATGTGGTCTTCTTTTCTAGTTAATATATACAAACTGTGTTTTGTAATTTGGATATGCTAAAATAAGCTTATTGAGGCAAGTGAATATATAGTTCAATCGGGGTAAACTTACCCCGACAAAGACCTATAGTTGAATATTCATTTACCTTCTGTTAGAATTCTGATATGTCACCCGATTTCGGTAGACATTTTAATTTTAAGATCCCCCAAGGATACAGAGCCGTGGAGACAAACCCCACAAAACATTTTTTGATGATAGGTGCAGCATTGAATGAATTTTCCATAAATTGCGATGAAATAGATGATAATTGGATACAAGGTCCAATGCGACAATTGACTGGAAATGTCAAAAACATGTGGTTTGGAGAATTTTTATTTCACAAAAGCTTACCAATAAATTTTGGAATTGAGATGGATCTTGAGGATGCATATTTAGCTAATGAAAAGTATAGAATAATTGCAGCAAACGGTACAACCACAAAATTTTTTGAGAATTACAGAGGTGGCCTTTTTCAATCACGAGGAGGGCTTGCTGAATATGATATTCATGGTAGCATTGACGAAGGTCTTACTCAATGTTTAAACCGTGCATTCAATTCCTTGCAAGATTCCTTAAAATGATTTTCCTTGCCAAAAAATTATTTATATTTAAAAAAGTCAACTAAAGATAGTCAAACTGTGTTTTGTAATTTGGATATGATAAAATAAGCTTGTTTAAGTCGGTAAACACATAGTTCAATCCTAGTCCAGTTAGGCCGACACAGAAGTAGAGGTATTCAGGCATTCTTACAAGATTAATTAATCAGAGAGGAACTTATTTTGTGAAATTAGATGCTCAACAAAGTTAATCTATTTTTTTATATAAATTACCTTCAGAATCAATATCAAAACCTTGGCTACCATAAAATTTTCTAGCCGCCTCTTCATCTTTACCCCCCCTAAACTCAGGAGAAAAACTACCGACTATTTCAGAAGCACCTCTACTCTTTGCCCAATGAATAATACTTGCCAAGAGTTTCTCTCCAATACCTTTTTTTCTCATACCAGGTATGACATGAATATCATCGAGCTTAACTTTCTTTCGACCTTGTTCGGACGCAATAGCAAAGCCGACAATTTCTCCATCTGATTTTGCTTCAAACCATTCGGCATCGTTAGCTTCTCTATTTTTTATCTCCATAATGATATATTTTACACTGGGTTTTATTATTTAAATAGCATAAACTGTGCTTTGTAATTAGGATATGCTAAAATAAGCTTGTCTAAGTCGGCAAATATATAGTTCAATCCTAGTCCAGTTAGGCCGACTCAATAAGACGTCAGTGTTTCGAGGTTCGATAATGCAGACAAGCAGTGAAAAATTGCATCGCGAATCTCGCCACCCAGACAAAATTTGATATAATTACAAAAGTACATTACGCGGGTATAGTACAATGGTAGTACATGAGATTTCCAATCTTATGACGCGAGTCCGATTCTCGCTACCCGCTCTTAATCAGATTAAGAGTAAACAAGATTAGCTTTTATTCAAAAGTTTTCTTACCCATTACAAATTACAATAAATTTTAATGAATCCTCAACTAACGAATTTTCTTATTAAGAAGTAAGCGATCTTGCAATTTTCATGGTAAAATACAAACGGTTATGTGGTGGCTGTAGCTCAGCTGGTTAGAGCGCGAGTTTGTGGAACTTGAGGTCGCCGGTTCGATCCCGGTCAGCCACCCCATAGTATTATGATTAAAGCAATAAATTGATTTATATATCCGCTTGTGTGTATAAGGTTTAGTGAAGAAATTGACAAAGAAAAATAGATTTATTATTGATAAAAGAATAAGATGACGATTGGATAAATGAAGTCAAGTTCGGAGATTATCTAAAATCACACCCGAAATCTCTAGAAAAATATAAAATTCTTAAAGTGGAAATGAATGGTTTTAGTATTAAAGATTACTACACAAAAAAAATGAGTTTATTAATAAGATTCTTAAGAAAACTAATAAACTAGCTCGCCCAAACTATCTTCAATTCATTTAGAATATCATTTGTGATTTTTAATTGATTTGAAAATCTTAAATAATTATTGAACTCACATCTTTTAATCCATTTTATTTTTCTAATTTCAGATGGATCTGGCTTTATATCTGACTTCTTGCCTACAAATTTGACTATAAATTGTCTTTGGGATTGTCCTAGGTATAACTGATGTTTTTTAAAAATTCTTTGAATTATTACTTTCCATGGCCAGTTGTATGAAACTAAATTTTTACTTTTGAAAACTATTTTAAATTTGTTTGTTCCTAATTCTTCTTGAAGTTCTCTTAATAATCCTTGTTCTTCTGTTTCGCCTTTTTCAATTCCACCACCTGAAAAGTTCCAGTCATTTTCCCCATAGCTTACTAACTGATCGACCAGAAACTCATTATTATCATTAAATATAATCGCTATAGATTTTTTTCTACATAAATGTTCTGTTGCCCAATTTTTAATTATGTTATTTTAGTTTTTTAAATACTTCTATAGCCTGATACTCAAAAATAGGTTCTTTTAATTCATTTCTATAACTATGATCTGCATTTCTTATTTCAAAATAATTTATATCTTTTGAACCTGCGTCTTTAAGATCATTTTTAACTACTTCTATATTTCCAAATTTGTCTTTTTCTCCTTGTATAATGTCTACTTTTCCTTCATAACTTTTTAAATCTATACTTCCTGTAACATATCCAAAAACTACTACTGAATATTTTGATTGTTCTTCTTTCGGCAATGCTTTTAAATAATAACTTGCAATAATTGCTCCAAGGGATTTTCCAATTAACCTTATACGTTTATATTCTTCCGCCTTACACTCATTTAAAACAGATTGTAAAGTTTCAAGTTCTTCTTTCAATTTTGGTCCTGAAGATTGTTCTTCTCCTCTTTCAAAATATGGAAAGTTAAAATTAGCTACCGAATGACCTTGCTTTACGCATTCGTCAAAAATTTTTTGCATTAGTGAGTAATTCATACCTCCCGAACTTCCATGAAGCAAAACATCTAAAGTTTCAGATTCCTTTTTGACAAATTTTAGTCTTTCAGTATTCATATGGATTATTTTACTACTCTAAATGATAATTTGGTATATAATACCCCCATATACAAACCATATGAGTAGGGAAAACCAAATTCCTGACTATTTAACCACATCTCAAAAATTTATCTCCCACCGACTCAAATACTCAGCAGATACAAAAGCAATAACTACTCAAGAATTAGAAATGAAAGTTTTTTCAGACAGAATAACCAAGCATCAAATGGAACAAAGAGCTGTAGTGTTGCAAAGTTTAGAAAAACAAAAATCAAAAGTTGTTGTGGTTACTGCTACAGTTGACAGACCAGATGATATCGCTACTGGATATAAAATGTTAGATAGTCAAACAATGAGTAATTGGCAGTGGTTAATTATAGATAATGGTAAAGAAGTAAAAACTGAGAAAGTCGTAAAACAATTTAAAGATGACAGGGTACATTATGTAAAATTCCTTGAGGAAAATGGCTGTGCCTATCCAGCTAGAAACATTGGGCTTGATGTTGTCCACTTGGCAAAACATAATTCTAATCAATTGCCTTTTGTACTTGTTGTGGATTCTGATGATAGATTATTTAATAACGATAGTTTGTATAAACTTTTAAAAATTGCGAGTTCGGAAACACACAAAAAGCACGAACTTGCATTAGTACACGGTTATTCTGCAACAGAAATACACGACCCAAACAGGTTTGTTACTTTTGTTCCAAATCCGCGAGATCTAGGATCAAGTTTTCCAAGAGTTAACAACTTAAAAGAAGTTTTTGATAAAGGATTAAATATTTTAGCAGGAATGTTTCCAATACAGCTATTATCTTTTATGAGATATCCAAAAGAATTTTCGTTTGAAGATGATGGGTTTAATCAAAAACTATTATTACAGTCAAAAAAACATAATCAAATTTGGATATCTGACAACGTTCCGACTACAGTAAAGATATTTCATCAAAACAGTATGTCTGGAAAAAATAATATGATTGGAAACACATCAGAATCTGGAAATATTGGATTGCATAAAGTAACTGGAATAAGAGCAAGAATAGTTTCGTATTTACATGATATTACTGACTATTACACTCAACAGGAATTATGAAAATATTTTTCGCAAACGGCAGAAGAACCTATCCATTATTCAATGGAGGAGATGGAATATTAATACATGACTATCTTTTAGAGCTTAGTCGTAACGGGCATAACATAACAGCCATTGGCAAAATTAATAATCCTGATTTTAAAGAAAGCACTAAAACAGTTGCAAATAAATTAATTAAACTGGGAATTAAACTAAACAATATCAAAAATAATGCGTTAGTGTATAGCCATAACGATAATTATCATTGCCAATTGTTTTCTGAAAATACTTTTCTTAAACAATTAGAAATTGAGTTAATTAAAAACAAACCCGACATTATACTAACTCAACTAAATTACTCGCACAAAGTTATCGAAATAGCATCTAAACTTAATATTAAAATAATTTTGTTAATTCACGATAACCATGCTTATAACTTTTTACCAATAAATAAAGGTGAATCAATTAGCCATATAATTTTTAATTCTAAAAATACCGCCAATCATTTTAAACAATATATAAATTGCCCATACTCTATTATTTATCCATGTATAAATGCGAAAGATTATGAAGTCGAAACAGTAAATAAGAATTACATAACCATGATAAATCCGACAGAAAATAAAGGTGGAAATATCTTACTTGAAATAACTAAGAATATGCCTAATGAAAATTTTTTAGTAGTTAAAGGTTGGAAGAAATTAGATACTAAATTTACTAAATTTAAAAATGTAAAAATCATAGACAGACAATATGACATGAGAAAAGTTTATTCACAGACAAAAATATTATTAGTGCCATCACAATGGGAAGAAGCATTTGCTAGAGTAGTTCCTGAGGCCATGATTAGTGGGATTCCAGTTGTTGCAAGTAAAGTAGGTGGATTAATTGAATCTGTAGGGAATGCAGGAGTTTTAATTGATGATTTTGTTAATACTAAGCCTTGGATATTGGAAATTAGGAAATTACTAAACAGTGATAAATATTTTAAATATATATCAAATTTGGGATTTGCCCAATCAAAAAAATTCAAATTTAGGAATGGATTTCTAAAGCTAATGAAAGTTTTAAACAGTGTACATAATTCTTGACGGATTATTTGATTTTATCTGTTTAACTCTACCAAAAACAGGTTCGTATTTTAATAATTCAATAAACTCTGAAGCTTGTTCAAATCCTTCAGGAATTTCAACTTTAAAACCATCCATAGAACTCGCGGAGTTAAATAAATTTACAGCTTCCAACATGAATCTTTGAAATCTAACAGCGTCTTGATGATTAAATCCTGTAACTCGTTCAATCGCTGATATGTTGTACTCTAGAAATTTCTTATTAATTTCCATACCCTCGTTTGTAAAAACATCATTTCTGTACATCAAGATAAATATAGATTTTAAGGTTTCCGCTGTTCTATATTCCAAACTGTAGCCTACTGACAATTTATCAACTCTATCATCATGCAATACAACAGAATCACCTTGCATCAAATATCCAAAATCAAAGTTATTTTCTCTTGCAGAAATAAAAAATGGTACATTTTGCCACAACACAAAATCAGTTAGCCAAGGATTATCTTCAGGGTTGGTTTTAGCTATTTTTTCAACTACATCTTTTTTAACAAAAAATGATCCTCGCATCATTGTAGTTCTTAATACGTCATTTTTCCAAACTCCATTGTTCTCGCCTATTTCCCCTGGCATGTGGAGTTTTAATCTGGCATTTCTACTTTGTCTTATATTTTTATAAATTAATAAAGCAACTTCCTGTGAGCCACCTCCGAATTTTCCAAGTGGTGGAGCAATACCTGATAAATCTGGGTCGTTCTTAAGTACGGATAGTAAATTATCAACAGTCTTTTCTGACGCATAAATATCAGAGTCCCAAATACCTATTATTTTTGAACCGTCTGCATAATTACGAAGAGCTGAGTTTCTGCCTCCTGATTGTGTCATTCTTGGATCGTGATGATAATAAATTTCAGTTACGGAGGATCCAAAATCTGCATTTACAATCTGCTCTTGAAACTTCCTTTCAATTGAATTGTCCAGAATAACTAAAGATAGGCCACGCTGAGATACTGATATCGATCGTTTTAACGAATCTAAAAACAAGTCAAATTTTTCTGCTCTCTCCATGACAG
>CAZGHY010000005.1:0-22757 GCA_964526015.1 uncultured Gammaproteobacteria bacterium | reverse complement strand
ACCCAACCACATTTAGGACAATCAATCATTGGAATTGGTGCACCCCAATATCTTTGTCTTGAAACTAGCCAGTCACGAAGATGATAATTAGTATGTTTAATCCCCCATTTATTATCTTCAATTTCTTGCCAAAGATCATTATTTAACGGCTTATTTAATGTATCAATACTATACTTAATAGCAAAATCTGCATCACGTTCATCATATGCAGGAACTCCCATTACAACACCTGTTCCATAATTTTCTGCAACGTAATTTGTTTCCCAAATTGGAATTTCCCTGCCATCAGTTGGTGAAATTGCATACTTACCTGTAAACTTTCCCAACTTCTCTTTTGATTTTTCAGGTGATTCTAAATCTTTAGATGAAGTAGCGATGAAAGTCACTGATTCTAGTGTGTCTGGCCTTGTAGTAAAAACAGTTATTTCTTCTTCAGAGTCTTTGACCTTAAAATTTATCTTCATACCTTCAGACTTGCCTATCCACTCCTTTTGTGCTGTTATGACTCTTTGGCTCCAATCAATTTTTTCTAAGCCTGAAAGAAGTCTATCTGCATAATCTGTAATCTTGAAAAACCATTGATCTAAGTTTTTCTTTTCTGCAACAGTTCCACATCTCTCACAGACTTTCATATCTTCAGTTTCAGGAATAATGTTTCCATCTTTATCCTTTGGCTCTTTGCCTGCTTGTTTTGGAGTCATGACCTGTTCATCTGCCAAAACTGTTTTGCATGATGGGCAAAAATTAACTTCTGCTTTTTTTCTATATGCCAAACCTTTTTCCCACATTTTGATAAATAACCATTGTGTCCATTTGTAATAATCTGGATCAGATGTAGTTACTGTTCTAGTCCAATCATATCCATGCCCCAAAGATCTCATCTGTTCTTCATAGTGTTTTGTTGTTCTTTTAACAACTTCTTTTGGATTTTCATTTATTTTAATTGCATAGTTTTCAGAGTGAATTCCAAATGAGTCGTATCCAATTGGTTGGAATACAGTTTTTCCATTCATTCTCATGAATCTACCTATAACGTCACTGCCTGTTGAAGCAAAAGCATGACCTGCATGAAGACCTTCTGCAGAAGGATATGGAAACATCCATAAATTAAAGAATTTATCTTCTTTTTTAGCCTTTTCTATATTTGGAGAATATATTTTTTCTTCTTCCCACAACTTTTGCCATTTAGACTCAATTTGTTTATGATCATATGTCTTCATGTTTGTATTTTATTCTAAATTTAATTAAACTGAAAGTATGTTATACATTTTGGCCTTTATAATTATTACATATACTTCAACTCACATATTTTTCAAAAGAAATGAAACATATTTAAAAGTAAGAAAATACATTGATATTGCAACCGTTATTGTAACCACGACTCTAGTAATTACTTGGGTTGAAGTTTTTAAACTATCAGTGATACTTATTTTTTATTTTTTTATATCTCTAGTAATATTTTCTTATTTTATCCAAAAATTAAGATTACTAGAAATGAAAAAGGTTAAAGCTGAATCCATAATAAAGGAGCTCAAAAATGAAGAAAAAATATTAGAAAATAGAATTGAGGTACTGGAAAATGAAAAAAAATAACTTATTTATTTTTTGCTTAATATTAATATTTTTTTTATGTATATCTATAAAATCAGCTTCTGCCCAAGAAAGAATAGAGTCGACCAACTATAGAATAGTTTTCCCAAATTTTAACTCAGGAGCAGGAATACCAACTTCTACTAACTACGCAATCAACACGACAATTGGTCAAACATCAGCTGGGTTATTTTCATCTGCCGGATACAGAACAAAAGCAGGATTTCAATATATAAACTCTATAATTCCATTTAGTTTTTCAATTAGTGACATACAAATCAATTTTGGAACACTAACACCACAAACCCCTTCTACCAATTCATCGACGATCACTGTTTCAGCAGGAGGAGCAGGAGGTTATGTTGTAAAAGCGTCAGAAAATCACCCTATGCAGTTAGCTGATGGTTCAGAAGATATCATAGATACTCTTTGTGATACAACTTGCAGTGAAACAACTGCTGACATTTGGACATCTAATTCTAAATACGGATTTGGTTTCAACATGACTGGAGATGATATTCCAGCAGACTTTATTAACTCAACATATTATAGACAATTTGCCAATAGAAGTTTATCTGAATCTCCGAGTACAATTATGGGATCAGTAAATGTTGGTAGAGAAAGAACATCTACTATAACTTATAAAGTTAACATTAGTTCTGTCCAACCAGCCGGAACATACAACAACATAATATCGTTCCTAGCAATTCCAAGTTATTAAAACAATGTTAAAAATTAAATTAAAAATATCAGTATTAACAAAAATAATTTTTATTTATTCAACTTTCGTATTCGTAAATCTTTTTACTCCAAACATTGCTAGAGCACAAAATGTTAGTCTATCTATAACACCTCCAATTTTTGAAATAATTATCCAACCTGGCAAGGAAGTAAAACAAATATATACCATTGGAAATAATGGTTCAGATACACATCTATCGCCTAGAATTGTTTATTTTGTTCCTGCTGATATTGGTGGTAACGTTGAAATAACTGAAAATCCTGCACCAGAATGGATACATTTCAATAAAGATCAATTTGAAATTAAATCAGGTAAACAAACAAACTTTGAGGTAAACTTCTCACCACCCGCAGACATTGAAGAGACAGACCACTTTTTATCTCTAATTTTTGAATCACAAGAAGCAAGTAAAATTATTGATCAAAATACAATTTTTTATAACTCATCAATCGGATCAAACATACTTATTACAATATCAAAAGATGGCAACCTGAACAAATCATCTGAGATTCTAGAATTTAATTCACAAAAATTTATTGACCCGATTATTTCATCTTTAAGCTACAAAATAATATTAAGAAATAACGGAAACTCATTTTGGAAACCAAATGGTAAGATAATGATTGACGACAACACAAGCATTAAACTTGCATCAATGAATGTTCTTTCTGGTTCAAACAGAGAAATTAAATGCAACGAAAACGAATCACTAATTGATTGCAAAATAAAAATTGAAAAAATAACTATTGGAAAAATTGTTTCTAGAATAGAATACACATTAGACGAAGACCCGAAAATATATTCAGCATCTACTATTACTTATGTATTTCCGATTAGTTTAATAGCATGCTTGTTGATCATATTGACAATATTTAGATTAAGAGGAATACTTAAATCTACACGTCATATATGGTTAAAAAGAAGATCTTTGCATTGATTGTCCTATTGTCTATTTCTTTTTTTGGTTATAGATTATTAAACCCTGCAAAAAAAACTTATTCAGCAAACTTTACATCAGCATCAGCCACTCTTTCCAATCCTCGTTTTTCTTATAAAGCTGGGGTCTCATCTGGAACAATAGGGACATCTACTGTAACTATTGACTCATCAGCCAACGCTGATAATGATACAAACCATTTATTCCCAAATGACAATGTCTGTTTTGCAGGAACACTTGAAACTGGATGTCTTGGCAATACTAACTATAACGTTGCAAACATCATTAGTAGTACTGTTTTTAACACAGCAACTGCATTATCTTCGACACTTGAATCTACTGCCTATGTTGTAGCAACACAATCAGGAAGTTTAAGCTTAGCTTTTACCACAGCAAATCAAATACCTGTCTCAGGAACTTTATTAATTACTATTCCCGCTGTAAAATCGGCTGGAAAAACCGACGACGGATTTCCAGATACCGCAGCAACCAAAGCTAATAATGGCTTTGACGTTAAAGGTATCACAACAAGTGATATTTCAGTAACAGGATGTACAGATTTAAACTGGTCAGTAACATCAATAACACCAGGAAACGGTACTACAGATCACACAATATTAATCACAAGAGCAACATCTGCATGTACAGCAGGATCTGCAATTACAGTAACAATCGATTCAAATCCAGGATTGATTAATCCTGCACCTCTTACAACACACACACAAGGACAAGCTGATACTTACCAGATAAACATTAAGTCCCGAGACACAGGGGCAAACACATTAGACAATTCTGACGTAACAGTTTCCCCTATCGAAGGGGTTTTAGTTTCCGCAACAGTTGACGAAACATTATCTCTAACAGTTGCTGGAATTACTGCAGATTCAGGGTCGTACTGCGGAGTAACCAGAACGGCATCGTCGCCAGACACAACCGCTACTTCTGTTCCTTGGGGAACCTTGTCACCAACTTATTTAGCAGCGACACACAATACTAACCACCAAATCACAGTCTCAACCAATTCAACTTCTGGATACAAAATATATGCTGAAGAAAACGATCAAATGGGTAAAGACGGAGTCGCTTGTACGGGTGCGTCTGCTGGAGAATCAGTTGATTGTATACAAGATACAGTCTGTGATGGAACAGGATGTACCCATCAGACATTAAGAGACTGGGGCGCAGATCCTAGCTCATTCCCAGGATTAGGTTACTCATTAGAAAATGTATCTGGAACCGACGCCTTATTTGCCTACAATGGTTCAGGGGCAACATTTAATGCAAAACAATTTGCTGATCAAGAGGCATCTGAATCAAGAAGCGCATCGACAGCAGAATTGATGTCAAATGCCGGACCTGTTAGTGGATCTAGCGCATATATTTGTTATAGACTTGACATAACAGCAACACAACCAGCAGGATATTATTTTAACAAAATTAAATATACAGCAGTGCCAACATTTTAATTAACACAGATGAACACCAATAAATACAAATTTCAAATTACCAATTTTAGAACCATTTTTATTGGCCTATTTTTATTTATTTGTACTTATTTATATCTACTTGATATTGAAGAGGTCAATGCTCAAACCCGCATTCCCCTAGTAGTTGCGCCAGCAAGACAATCAATTGCAATTGACCCTGGCAAAAGTGATAATTTACAAATTAAATTTTTTAATGAAAGCGCTTCTCCTATATCTGGTAACATAAAGGTTGTAGATTTTGTAGTCACAGGAAAAGACGGATCTCCAATCTTACTTGAAGATCAAACTAATGATTGGGTCAAACTTCCATTTGATCGGGCAACCATCCCTTCTGGAGAAGTATTAAAAATAAATTTTAAAGTAGAAGTACCAAAGGATACTTTGGCGGGAGGAAGATATTCTGCAATAATGTTTGAACAAGTTGGTCAGTTTTCAGAAAGTAGCACAAAGGATGAAAGTGTGTCTGCTGTCTCTTCACGAATCGTAGGATTACTAAACATTAGAATAAACGGAGAAGTTAAGGAGTCCGCATTTGTAAACATATTTAGAACACCTAAGTTTCTAGAATTTGGAAGGATACCAGTTTATTTTGAGATATTAAACCAAGGAGGATACCACATAAACCCAAAGGGGCAATTAATTTTAACTAACTGGATGGGTAAAGAAGTAGAAAGAGTAACAATTGAGGACAAAAACATATTTCCAAACGCAAAAAGAAACTATGAAATATTAATCGGTAAAAAATGGATGTTTGGTAAATATAAAGTAGATCTAGAGGCAAATTATGGAGAATCAGGTAAAACATTATTATCATCCGCCTTTATCTGGGTTATACCTGTAACAATCATTATTATTTCAATATTTTTATTATTAATCCTAATGTTGTCACTTTATTTAATCTCAAAAAAGATTAAATCAAGACAAGAGGTCCTAGAAAACAAACTAGAAGAAGAGATTTCTGAGCTAGAAGCATTAAAGCTAAAGTTTCAAGACAAATTACCAAAATAATTCATAGATACTTCTACTTTTTTATAATTTACTTTTTTGTTATAAATTCTAGGTAATCCTTTTCATTATGCGCCTTCTGACTTCTTGTGGAACGTTTTAAAGCAATTAAAAATAAAAATACGAGTACTACCACTTCGACAAATAGAAATATCATTATTTTGTTTTGTATCAAATAAGCCATTAATATCTGAAATAATGATAGTGAAGGCGAAATAACATTAAAATCCAATGTGTTGCTTTTTGCCGAAAAATTATCTGCAATTTTTGCAGATGAAAAAACTCTATAGAGCGAAGCATCACCCGTAGGAAGATTTACATTAAATTCTCCCCTATCGTTAGATTTTGTAGACACAATTGGAAACGAATATGCGTTAACATTCGAAATTAAACTTATTTTTTTTATACTATCATCTTTTGAAAAATGAATAAAAACATCAGAGTTCGGAGCTGTCACTCCATAAAGATATCCCCTACTATTAACAACTAAATTGTTTGAAGAAATAGATAAAGTCGGAGATAGTAATATAGGTCCAACTTCTAAAGGAATAATGCTGTTATTAGGTAAGGCTGGAATACATGATGGTTGTGTCACTCGAAGATCTTCATCAATTGCTTGTATGCATAATTCAGGGTATGTAAAAGTGTAGCTATAAATATTTGTAAATCTAAAAAATCCCTTTTCGTCTGACAAAACAGATTCTGAAATACCAAAGCCTTTCAGACTAACAGTAGAATTTATAGGGCCAAAGCCATAAATTGAAAGTGAATTTTGAATATATTTTTTAGGTATATTAATAATTGGATTAAAAGTATAAGTTGGTGTGGGTGAAGCGCTTGGTGTTGGAGTACTTGCCGTAGTCGTACTAGATTCTGTAGTTGGTGTGGGTGAAGCGCTTGGTGTTGGGGTTGCTGTAGATGGAACAATAATCTGGCCTATCGTAGCATCAATTGTAATCTCTGGAGTTTGGGTAAACATGTCTAATCAAATATTACCTTAATTTTCTGAGGTAATACAAAACTTTCTGACCGAGCCTCTAAAGTAAAACTTCCAGTAACAGAAGATGAAATATCAAATAATGCTTTACCAGTTTCGTCTGTCATACTCTGAATTTCGTTAATCTTGACAGTATCTCCTACCAAAGATACTTGCCTATCGTATATTCCTCGACCAGAGTCATCAAGTAAAAAAACTGTTACTCTTATCAAATCCCCATTTGCTTTTGCTCTTATAGGAGAGGAAAATATATAAGAGTTTGATAATGAAACATAATTTGAAGTATTATAACTACTAGCTTTAGGCGAAACGGACGTTTGATAGCGAATATAGTAAACTAAGACACCAAGAGTTACCAAAAAAATAAAAAGTAATACAAACAACCACACATTCGACTTCATAATTAAATATACTCATAAATTTGGGACAAAACAAGTCCATTTTGATCATAGCAATCAAAGCTGTTAAATGCTAATTTCGAATAATTTTAAATATAAATAAACGCCATAGTTTAAATAAAAAAATCGATGTATTTTTATATTTTAATTGGTAATTAAGATAATGTATCAATCATTAACCGCAACGTTTGAAGAATATAAATCAAGGTAAAATAATATCCGCAAATAACCGCATTTCAGCCTCTAGGCACGAAAATTTAAACCCGATAATATAAAATCTGTATATTATATACATCTCGATATCACTATTTTGATATCTTTTGTTAGGAAAATATTATGCGGAAATAAAGTTATATGCATTGTGAAATATTTAAATATCTTGATATCTATTTCACACACTTTAGCCTCTTGACAGCCTAAACCTATATATTAATATTAGTATATAACGGTATAATGTATATAATTCGAGGCTAACAAAATATTTGCGGAAAATGAATATTGAAACAGAAATTAATAAATTTTTAAGATATCTAGAAATTCGTGGCGTATCTCGAAAATCTCTAAAGTTTTACAAATCCGACATTAAGAACTTCTTAGTTTGGGCAAACAACAAAAAGGTAACAAGTTCATTAGTTCGAGAATATATAAATTCAGAAAAATTAACCACGCCCACATCAACATTAAACAGAAGATTATCTACTCTCAGAAGCTATTCAAACTTTATCCAAAATGATTTTATGTCAGGTGTTGAAAATCAATCGAATTACAGAAAGAAAATAAACACATTACAAGATTCGATAATAAGTAAATTTGAATCGAAAGCGTGGATTTCAAATATATTAAAAAGTATTTTTTATTCTAGACCAAACTGGTACAGAAAGTATCATTCATACTCAATTACAAATTATATTCATATAGCCATATTAATTTTATTCACTTCTCTATCTGGTTATGCTATTTATGACCAAGTTTTTTATTCTGCTGATAGATCTCTAGCTTTCCCAACAAATTTAACAAGACCAAACAGATATTTATCTTTTCAAGGAAGACTCACAGACAACCTTGGCAACCCTGAGACTGTTGCTACAAATATGGTTTTTAAACTTTATTCTGTTAACACAGGAGGAACAGCCCTTTGGGATTCAGGAACATGTTCGATAACTCCAGACCAAGATGGAATTTTTTCAGTTCTACTAGGATCAAGTTGTGGAGCTGAAATTGCATCTAGTGTTTTTTCTGAAAACGCAGCAGTTTGGCTAGGTACAACAATGGGTGCGGACGCAGAGGCAACACCAAGAGTACAAATAGCAACAGTTGCTTATGCATTAAACGCAGAGACATTACAGGGATTTCCAGCTGGAACAGGAACTTCAACAATTCCTTACATCAATTCTGCAGGGACACTTGTTTTAGCTAACGCTTCACCAAAAATACAATCAACATCAGGTACCTTTGCCGTTGAAGGAGTTGCGATGACTCTAAGTACTCCAAATGCATCAGACGGTATCATAACGATAAACCCTGATGGGGTTGGAACATTAGACCTAACTTTTGAAGGTTCAGCACCAGGATTATCAGCCAATGGGTTCGTCAATGCTACCAATGCAAACATAACTTCCGGGTCGCTTTATTCAGGAACAGTTGCATCAAACGCTTCTGGTTATAATTTTATCAACTTCTTATCTGGAGCCTCACCTACTTCAAAATTTTCAATTGACTCTACAGGATTAACCACAGTTGGAGCTGATTTATATGTTTCTTCAGGGATATCATTATTTAACAATGCCGTTTCTGATGACACAGTCGAAGCATCAAAATTCTGCACCGGTGATGGTGAAACAAATTGTGTGACTGATTTTAGCGCTATTTCTGCAGGAGCATCATATTGGACAAGAAGTGCAGGGGTATTATCACCTACTACACTTAACGACGCCATAGCAGCTACAACTTCTGCAACAACAGCAATGACAATCACTCAAACAGGAGCATTTGACGCATTTTTAGTACAAGATTCTGCAGGTGACACTACCCCATTTGTTATTGATGCAAGTGGAAATGTGGGTATTGGGACAACAACACCGGGCAATCCACTAGAAATAGATCTTGCAACTGGTGCAGGGGTAACTGGTATAAGAATTGATGCAAACGGAGATAACACAAACGACCCAACATTAACTTTGTGGGGTGCAGGCGGAATTAATTCCAAAATTAGTTATGATTCTAGCCTTGGTGATTTAATAATTGAAAATGATTTTGTTCATGCAAACGGAGATATAATATTCAAAACTAGTGGAGCAAGTGAAAAAGTAAGAATCAATGGATCTGGAAATATGGGTATTGGTGACACTTCACCAGCTTCTCTCTTGACAGTGGGTAACGGTGATTTATTCCAAGTTGATTCATCAGGTAATATGAAAGGTGTAACTTTAGCTCTAGGTACAGGAACACTAGCACCAACTGATCGAATATATGACATAAATACAAGTACAGCTCTCAGTTCAGTAAATACATATACAGGCACAACACAAAGAACAATCACAGGCACTGCAACAGGAAACGTAAATTCATATAATTCATATAATAATTTTACAGTTAACGGTACTGATGGAATATATTCTCACAATGCTTATGGTGCATACAACACTATATCTCTGTCAGCAAATAACACAGCTGATTCTTTAACGGGAATCTATTCATTGTCAGTTGTCAATTCAAGCACACTCAGTCCTGATACAGCAGCTACAGCTACAAGTTCAGCTGGAATTAGATCATATGCATACAATAACGGAACTGGGGTTATTACAGCTCAATATGGAACACTTACATCATCATATACATCAAATGCTGGAACCAATACATCGTCATTCGGTATTCATGCTCAATCATATACAGGAATAGATTCTTCAAATATTGGTACGAGTTACGGTGTATATGGGAACAGTTATGAATTCGCTACACAATCAACTGGAGGTATAACAACTGGTTATGGTGGATTTTTCCAAAGCCAAGACGCAGGTACTTCATATGGTATATTTTCAGAAGTTCTTCAAAACACATCAAATGTAGAAACATTTACAGATTCATATGCCAATTATTCTCGATGTCGAGCAAATAGCGCAAATGTAACAATGACTAATTGTTATGGTGTATATAGTGACATTGATGAACTAGCAGGAACAATTACAAATGGATATGCAGGTTATTTTAACAGTGCTGATGCACTTGCTTCATCTTATGGAGTTTACTCAAATGTAACTGGTGCATCAACAACAAACTATGGTATATATTCAAATGTTTCAGGAGCAACTACCAATTATTCAGGCATATTTAACGGTGGTAATTTTGGTATTGGTGACACTTCACCTGCTTCATTATTTACAGTTGGTAATGGTGATTTATTTCAAGTTGATTCAAGTGGTGACATTGTTAAAATTAAAAATCTAACTTATTCTTGGCCATCAGCACACACAACAAATGGAGTTTTACAAAATAACGGTTCCGGAACATTAACTTGGGCAACTTTAGGAGCAGCAGCAATATCTGCAGATTCACTAGATTTTACAGAATTCAAAGATGCAATGACACTTGATGCTTCGACAGATATTGCAGTTTCAGGAACAAACGTTCTATCAATCACAAATTCTGGAACAGGAAACACATTGTTAGTCAATGATTCATCAGGCGACACTTCCCCATTTGTTATTGATGCAAGTGGAAATGTGGGTATTGGAGACGTCTCTCCAGCTTCTCTTTTAACTGTTGGGTCTGGTGATTTGTTTAGAGTTAGTAGCACAGGATCATTGACTATCCCATCAACAACAGCAACATCAGAACTAGTTGGAATTACTGGTTCAACAACTGGAACATTAGGAATAAGCCTTAGCCCGACAGTTACTAACGCGACATCAACTCTATCTGGAATTCATATGAATCCAATAGTTACTCCGACAGGAAACGTGGCTAACGCCTACGGTGTGAGATTCTTGGGCCAACCATCAGGATCTTCAAATATTACAAACTGGCACAACATGTCACTAAGAACAACAACAGGTGCTGGATATACAGGCACCCTTTCAAACGCAAATTCTTTAAGACTACAGTCTCCAACCATAAGTGGTAGTATTCCCGCAACAACCAATGGGGTTTATCTTGAAGATCAAGGTGGAACCGGAGTAACAACAAATTCAGCAATTTACATTGCAGACCAAATTAGCGCAACGAGCAATTTTGCAATACAAACAAACTCTGGAAATATCGTCTTTAATCAAGGAGGAGATGCTTCAACCGATTTTAGAGTTGAAGGTGATACAAACGCAAATCTACTATTTGTTGATGCGTCTACGGATTCCGTTGGTATTGGAGATGCTTCACCTGCTTCATTATTTACAGTTGGTAATGGTGATTTATTCCAAATAAACTCATCTGGAATCGTTACCAATATTGATGGTGTTGCTCATAGAGTTGAGGATATAACAGGAAACTTAACCTTAACTTCAAATTCAACACTTGTAAATGTTAGTGATGCCTTATCAGTTACCTCAAACTTACAAGTTGGAGACGCTACAGCACTTGCCTATTCTCGATTTGGGACATCCACAACCGCACATGGATTATCAACTGCTGACGATTTATTAATTGGTAGCGATTTAGAAATCGACGGCTCCCTATACCTTGATGGCGGTACTATTGCAAATTCTGCAGGAACTGCAACTGTTCTATTTTCTTCTACTCCAACATCAACATCAAACACATTAACTGCAGGAAACTGGACAATTGATAACTCAGCAAACGTTGGACAATCAGCATTAATAGTAAACAATCAAAAATCTGGTGATTTATTGACCGCATCAGCATCTGGTGTAACTAAATTTACAGTTCAAAATGACGGTGACGTGGTTTTTAGTAATAAACTAATCGACTCATTTGTAACTGCTGGTATATCACTTGGTGCAACAAACGAAACAGCGTTGACAGGTTTTGGATCAACATCAATAGTTGGAGCCTTAAATGAATTAAAAAATACAAACAAAAATATTTCTCACAATGATTATCTATCTTGGGCAAAAAATTACAAAACAAAAGCTGAAGGATCATCTGCTGGAATCAATGAAACAATAAACGGTCTATTTTTTGACACGTTTTCAGATAGTACAAAGATTGACAGTGTTAACTCCACCAGCTCTGGAGCAATTAGGATTTCAGACGACGTGTATCGAGTTGGGCTAACAGGTGGACAAACATACAACTCGTCAACAACTGACAATGACGGTCAAACATATCTCGGTTCAAATACAGTAAATGATATTTACTACTACGATAGAAATAGAGACTCATCACCTGAAGTTCAGGTTGAATTAGGAATTGATCCTAATTGGTACAACGGAGTAACTCTATCTGTTGCTACCACTAGTGCTCAATATTCCCAATCAGGAACCCTAGTAGATAAAAATCCAAATCTTACAACAACTTATAACGGTAGTTTGATTAAAGTTACAGGAACAGACACATCACCAAGAGCTATTTATATTACAATCAAATCCCCTACAACTTTTGACTGGACCAATTATGCTGGGGACAGTTCAACTGGCGTTACAATAACGCCGGGTGTCGCTCAAACGCTTGGATCAACAGGAGTATCAGCGACCTTCACTTCAGCAAAATATAATGTAGGTGATGTTTTTAAAATCGCCTCTTGGTTTATAGAAGCCGAAGGAGCAAATAGAGGAGCAAAACAACAGTTTCCTGAAAGGTCAAATATTATATCCACCAGCTCTTCGGTTGAAATTATCGACTCAGATACTCAAAAATTATGGATGAAATTTACAACAGGAACAGCGTACATAATAGGTACAGGGACACCAAATTCTAGCCAAATGTTAAATGGTAATTTATATACAGCAACCACAAACTACTTAAGACAAGCAGATTTTACTGTTGACGCTGGATTCATACACAGCGACACAATAACTCACATAAACTCTAACATCTCGCTTAGGAATACCACGAATAACAGATGGTTTAATTCAAATACTGGTGTAGCAACCTTAACAGTGAATGACGTTGCTGCTGCGGTTATCCCCAATCAACCGACTCAGGAAGTAACAGTAAGTGGATGGGGTTTTATCGTAGGAGACACTACCGCAAAAGTTGAAGAATCAGTAAGGCTTCCATACAGATTTAATTCAACTCCAACAATCAACGCTTCAATGATTGGTATTAAAACTACATCAGCTCCTGGAGGTCCAAACGATTGCACAACCGAATGGGGCGCATTAGGAGGGGCAATTGTGAGCGATATTACCACAAGTACATTTTCAATGAACCTACATGCAGAAGGTGGCGTAACGTTTGATTCCGCAAATTACCACTGTTACATGTGGACGGCAACAGGATTTGTTTCTCCTAAACAATTTGTTGCAGTAGCAACAGGCGCTGCTTCATCTGATGGTGGAACCACAATCATAAACGAAACAGATAACTATAAAGTAGATGTATATCTAGGCTCACAAACAGCCACAGCGTTTAGACAAACCAAAATAGCATTAACATCTAAAGGAGATATGTATTTAGCAATAGATAACTCAACCACGCCAAGATCAACACTTGATGCCTACTACGGAATAGCGGGTCTTGAAAATAGCGAAACAACAATAGCACAATACCGAAGTGGTTATTATGGTGTTGGCGATAATATTAGCTGGACCGGATACTCAAATGGGCCTGTAGTACTAGGTACTGCAACAACAGGAAATCAAATTACATCACTTGCAGTGACTGAGGGAACTTCGACAATACTTGGACCACAATCCAATACTATTTATGTAGGAACTACGAGTGGAGTTACTGTCATTCAAGAAAAACAAGGAAAAGCAAATTATTCCGGTGCCGGTGCCAGTGAAGGATATATAGAATCATACGGATCTGCTAAATATTACAACAAAAGTTATATTTCAGAAGAATTAATCGGCGATATTCGTGGTATGTGGCCAGCTTCAGTCGACGGGTCAATCAGTGGCTTAGACGTATCAATAAAAGCAAACAACACTTCTAGTACAGGCACACCTGCATTATCTTCAGGTGTGAGAAATTCCGCTTATTCGCTAAATGGAAGTTCGTATCTTTCCTGTAATGATGTTAATTGTGGTGGAACAACCAAACTTGATTCAGGAGGAACAACGTGGAGCTTCGGAGCATGGTATAAAACTACAGGGACAGGTGGAAGAATCATTAACAAAACTAACGCAACGGGCGGATATTTCTTAGGTATTGGTGGCTCAGCAAGCGGAATTATTCGTGCAGGAATATACAACTCAACGACAGCTACTACCGTTGATGATCTTAACACATCAAATGACGGTAATTGGCACCATGCCGTAGCAACATACGACGGAGCTTTTTTGAGACTATATATTGATGGTAAATTTGTATCTTCAGTAGCACAAACCACTACAATATCTGATACAACTTCTGACTTTTGTATTGGAAGCACCTGTGGTTCTTCATATTTCACAGGTGACATTGATGAGCCGTTTGTTACAGCGACAACAATTACTGAATCTCAAATTAAAAATATGTACCAAATAGGATATAGAGCGTTACAATCTCATGGTACCGGACTTGGTGGTGGATCCGCAGATACAAATCAACAACTTGGATACATATCGACTGGAACAAGTTCTATCGGAGTAGTCACCACAGATTGGAATAATCAATACATGTACATCGGAGCAAATTCCACCACTCTTGGAGCTTTGTCCAAAATTCAAATTAATTCGGATACAAATATTAAAACTTACAATTCAAGTGCCAATGTTCCAACAGGTGGAACATTATTGATAGATGAAGATGTCACTTCTTTAGGAGTTGGTTACCAACTTGAAGCGGTTGGAAGTGCTGCAAGCGGGGTCAAATCCATGTCGCCTGACAGCAATTCGACAGCTTTAACAGGTAGTTTATTTAGTAAAACACAGACATTACCCTCTGCAACCAAATTTGGATACTTGTGGACAAGTTTTGTAACGGATCCAAATGACGCATCCAGCGGAATAAATATCTATGCATGTAACAATTATTCAACAAAAGCGTTATGTGATAGCAATAATGCTTGGGTATTAGGAACAACAATTCAAACAGATACAAACCAAAAAACTCCAGAAAGAGAATATAATTTTGCATTCCCTAATTCAGGTTCATATATGACTTTCAAATTTGACTTCTCGAGAGGAAGTACAAAAACAAACACTTATATCGAAAGATTTGGAGCCACATGGGCATCATCAACAGGAGGAGCTGATCTTGCAGAAAGGTATAAAAGCATAGAAGCAGTTTATCCAGGAGAAATTCTAACAATAGAATCCCCTGTTAAAGATGGAGAAGCAACAGTTGGATTATCAAAAGTTGCGTATGACAAAAAAATGATAGGAATCGTTACAACCAACCCAGGTATTGTAATGGATGAAAATTTAGTTGACCTTAACTTTAATGCGTCTTCAAGAAACAGTCCAGACAGACCAGCCGTTGCTCTTGCAGGTAGAGTTTACCTAAAAGTAAGCAATAAAAATGGTGCAATTGAAGTTGGCGATCCAATCACTTCTTCAGATATTGCTGGAGTTGGAATGAAAGCAACAAGAGCAGGAAATATAATCGGAAAGGCACTTGAAAACTTTACTTGCCAAGAAGATAGTCCATGTGAGGGTAAAATATTAGTCTTTGTTAATACATCATGGTATGACCCAGACGGATCACTAACTGATTCAAACGGCTTTTCAATCGAAAAACAAAACATGGAAGATGAAAATGGAAACATAATATCAACTGTATACAAAATAGTCAAAATAGCAATTAATGGAACACAAGATATCATAGAAAGAGTAGGAGCTTTTTCTGATTTAGTCGCAGGAAAAATACGAACTGGAAGCTTAACAGCAAACATAATCTCTCCCGTCTCAGATGCTGACCTTATCATTGATTTAGATGTCGATAATATTGCAAGCTCATCTTCTCAACTTGCGATTAAAGGTGTTAATGACGAGATAGTAACATCATTTGATGCATTCGGTAATGCAACGATAAGTGGAACGCTTTACGCAAACGATATAGAATCAGAGAGATTAAACAATATAGAAAGTTTATTATCAGAAGTTGAAAACAACCAACAACTTCTTGCTGACTCTGCAAACTGGAACAACAACTCAGCATCAATATCGGCAAACCTTGAAGATCTTGTTACAAGCAACCTATTTGTAACTAATAACGCCAGTATAAGCTCTTTATTCGTAGACAATAACATAACAACAAAATCAGTAGACTCGATTAATGGGACATTATCTATTCAATCATTGGCCATCGCTCCCCTTGAGATAATGGCTGGAAAGATAATTATTGACACAAACGGGAATACAAAGTTTACTGGAAACATTGAATTGGCTGGAAACATAAAAATCGGTGGAAACATTGTGGTAGCAAACAATCCTCTACCTGAATCAACTGTTTCAGCAGAGATAATCGAAGGGCAAACTAGTTCGAATTCAATTGCTGGTAAAGCAGTATTGAAAGCAGGGTTATCTGAGATCAAAATAGTAAACTCACAATTAAAGGATAATTCACTTGTATATATAACCCCTGTTAGTTCAACGCAAAACAAGGTATTATATGTAAAAAGCAAGGCAGTAGGCGAATTCACTGTAGGATTTAACGAAGCCATAGATACCGATTGCGAATTTAACTGGTGGATTATAGAATTAGATACAATAAACCAATGAAACAAATTAAAAACATAGATAAGTACCTCTTTTATTTCCTTGTATTTTTATATCCGTTGTTTTTTTTACCTTTATTCCCTAATTTCTTTGAAACACCAAAACTATTATTGATTTCATTTCTTGTCTTATTAATTATTCTAATAAAAATCATTAAATCGTTTTTTTCAAATGAAATAATTTTTAAAACCTCCATATTCGATTTTTTTGTTATTTGTTTTATGGTCGCAAACATAGCTTCTACTTCTATGTTAAAAACAGGAATTATGGATGGAATATTACTACCAGGTACAATGTCTTTTGTATTATTTGGAGCACTACTATATATAGTAGTTAATCAGCTAACAAACATAGAAAAAAAGCAATTATCTTTAGTGATTGTTTTATCAGCAATTGTTTTTGCAATAGTTCAACTACTTTCATTCACAGGTATTGTTCAGAAAAACTTTGTAACCTTTGGCAACTTCCCCGTATCTCTAATGTTTTTAGTCATTTCTCTAACAATATCGATAAGAGATTTAATCAAATATAAAAACATAGGATTTAAGTCTTTTTTCGCTGTATCTAGCTTTATAATATTTATCAGCACTTTTACGCTATTTTATTTACTATTACCAAACAAAATTACTTCCTCTATTCTTCCATCTATTAAGACTTCATGGTCTGTAACGACTGATTCCTTAAAACAAAATCCATTTTTTGGAGTTGGACCAGGAAATTTTATACTAAGTTATTCAAAATTTAGGCCAATTACGGAAAACTCGAATTCAAGTTGGAATTTGAAATTTACAACTGGCGCTAACAGCTGGTTTACCATTCTTTCAGAATCTGGAATTGTTGGCTTTTTATCGTTAGCATTACTTTTTGCATTTTTTATTTATTTTTCAAAATCTGCAATTATAACTATTTTATTAGCTATAACATTAATACTACCGTTTACTCCATCATTTTTTCCAATTATCTTCTTAATATTTGCAATGGAGACAGAAACAAAGGAAGTAAACGGCAAATTCAGCTCAAAACTGCCTTTATTGATTGTTTTAATACTTCCATTTGTAATTGTTTTAACAGCACTTACATTCGGAATTTATAAAGTATTCTATCCCGAATACTTATTCGGACAAGCAATGAAACATATAACAAAAGATGATGCAAACAGTACATACCAATCAATAAATAAAGCAATAAAAATTAACCCTTATGTCGATAGATATCACTTAGCGGCATCAGAAATTGAAATTGCAATAGCTGAAGTTATTGCCAGTAAGGAAGATGTTTCTGATGAAGACAAAGTTACAATTGCAAATTTAATACAACAGTCAATTAATGAAGGTAAATCTGCAGTTTCAGTTGCAAACACAAAAGTATCAAATTGGGAAAGCTTGGGAGATTTATACGTTAAGATATCACCTTCTGTAAAAGATAGTGCAGATTTTGCGATACAAACTTACAGCCAAGCCATATTTTTAAACCCAATTGATCCAAACTTAAGAATTAAGCTTGGTAATGTTTACTTTGGACAAAAAAAATATAGCGAAGCAATAAAATCATTTGAACTTGCAGTATTAGCTAAACCAAATTTAGCAAACGCTCATTTTAGTTTAGGCCAAGCATTAAAAGAAAATGGCCAGGAAGATAAAGCTAAATTACAATTTGAAGCGACCCTATCATTACTAGATATTAACTCTGAAGAATATCAAACTGTTAAAAAAGAAATAGATTTATTAAACAAACAATAAAGAGTTACTAATTTACCCATTCTTTAAATTTACTATTTTATGTGGACTGTACCGTAATCGAAACGGTGTTTCATCAATGCGAATGATGTGTACTACCACTGTACTAACAGCCCATTCAACCCAAATCTAAATTGTAGTACTATTATATAGTAAGTTTGTCTTCAATTTTATGGAAAAAATAAAATACTGATTTCAAATAGGTTAATATTTATGCAAATCTAACGCGAACCATCTACAATAACAACTAGGTTAAAATTGCAATACTACATTTAATAAATAACTCAGCCAATATTAACTCATGTTTATTATAACTACGTTCTGAATAACTCTAATAGAACGTACTTAATACATAAAATGAAAGTACAAGTTAGAAACTCATCTCAAAAATTGAGGCGGTGTTGGGTTCAAAGCTAAGTAGTGTTTCCCAAGTATTATTTTCAACATTTACTGGAACACTTGTCGTATCAATATTAAAATCAATCCTTTTTAATGTAAAACTATTACTTGGTAAATTAGTTAATTTAATCGGTACTGCCTCACTATGTTTACCATATTTGTCATAATTAACAACTAATATTTTGATTCTATTATCATCATATCTTTTGGCAACTGCCTTGACCCACGACCCTTGTCCATCAACTTGCAAATTACTTCCACCTATCAAATTATTGAGAAATTGAATTGCTCGATATCTTGGTTTTATCTCAGGAACACCCCATTTTTCGTGTGTGATAATACCCCACCTACCCCAGTATTTGTCTTTTCCCTGCCCATCCTTTATTTCAAAATTAAATATTTTGTCTATCTTACCCTCCATTAAAGCTGAGGTTGCGATTAAATGTATCGCGCCAAAATTACCATCATAAACCGGATCATTTTCGCTATTTGGACCAAGCTCTGTAATTATCAATTCCTTGTTGTAATGTAAGGCATTATTTAAATCTGTTTCGTAAACAGCCAAATCTTTAGAATATCTATGCCAACTCAAAAAATCTAAACGTATATTATATTCAGAAGTATAGCTAACTAACTTTGTTAACCAGTTTTCATAAAAACCTGTAGTGGCTGGTCCACCAATTTTATAATTGTTTACGGACTTTGATCGGGATATTGCGTTTGCTGAATGTCGATATAGATCCAGATAACTTTTTTGTCCATTTATGCTAAATTTTCCGAACAGATCGGGCTCATTCCAAACCTCATAATAAACATCAGTGACGTTTAACCCCCTTTTTCCACTGATATGTTCAACCGTCTTTTGAACAAGATTTTCCCACTCCTGCCAGTCAACTGGTAAATTTGTAATATTACCATCCTTTGCAATTTTAGGAGGCATATAAGAAAGAGAAATAAATGGTTTTGCTCCTGTTGCGGTTATATCATTTATAACTTGGTCAAGTTCTGCCTCAGTATAATAATCAAAGACGTGATCAATCCTTATGTATTTTGGTCGAAGGTCCCTGACCTTATCAATTACAGGAGCAAGTTGCCTACCTCTTTCTTCTCCACCTTGAGCAAGGTTTCTCCACGATTCACTTTTTCCACCTAACATGTTAGAAGCATCGATTAACAAATTAGCATTCTCTCCTGAAGCTTTTTGGAAGAAACTTGTTTTCTGACTCAAGAGATATATTGAAATGGGAACACTCAAAACTACAATCAATAAAAATATAATATTTTTCAGATCGGTCTTCATCTTAAGACTGTTAACGGGTTAAGTTTAATTCCATCTTTCGATACTTCAAAATGAAGATGTGGTCCTGTAGATCTACCAGTTGAACCCATCTTACCAATAGCATTACCTCTGTTAACTCTTTGACCAACAGCTACATAAATCTGGGAAAAATGAGCATACAGTGTCTTATATCCATTTCCATGATCTATCTGTACATGACAACCATATCCCCAATTTATACAATTGGCATAAGTTATCACGCCGGCATCAGTCGCCAAAACGTTTGGTACAGCTCTATTAGCAATATCAAGACCAGGATGATACCAAGCGTAATTCTGAGTAATTGTACCTTGTGTTGGCCATACAAACGAACCAGAGGCAACTACCGAACCCGCATCAGGTGTTATCTGTCTTGTTCTAGGTGAGTTAAATGTCTCTGCTGGCTTAACTCCATCCGGAACTATAACAACCTGACCGATAGCCAACTCAAATGTTTCATCATTAGAAAAAGTATTAAATGGAAAATCGACTACCGCCTGAGCACTAGAATCATATTTTTTAGCAATAGAATAGACAGTATCACCTTTTGCTACTTTATGTGCAATCCCTGTAACTGGCAATATTTCTAATTTTTGACCCACCTTTATCCTGTCTCCAGACAAATTATTTTGCCATCTAATAGTATCAGCATCTATATTGAATTTTTTTGAAATAGAAGCCACAGTATCCCCATCTTCAACAACGTATTCTTTTACAGAGTCTCTTACCTTCTCAGAAACTAAGGTTTCAATTCCGTCAGATTCTGTCGTAGCCGATAAAACTGAAGGCTTTGCTTGAATATCCCAAGGATCAACAGACCTTCCAGGAAACTCTTGAGCAATAACTGGAGCAATCATCATACCAACTCCTGCCAAAGTTGCCATTCCTGTATGAATTAAAGTTTTTGCGTACTTGCCACGTTGTTTATAAAGTGATCCAACAAAAGCTCCTTTTCCCTCTTCAAACTTTATGAATGAAAAATGAAATTTTTTAGATAAATAAAAACCTATCTCTTTTATAAATTGTTTAAAATCTTCACCAAGTAATAGAAAGTCTTCCATATTTTGTATATGGATAGTATAACAGACTAAACAGTCTTGAGGGAATCTAGGAATAGATCATTATTTTTAGTCTTAATTAATTTACCTAATAATGTCTCTGTTCTTTCATCTTCATTAATCATGTCTATCATTCGTCTTAATGTATTCACTTTCATCAATTTTTCTCTTCCTAAAAGCAATTCATCTTGCCTTGTACCTGATTTACCTATATCAATTGCAGGGAAAATTCTTTTTTCTGCAAGCTTGCGAGTGAGATGAAGCTCCATGTTACCTGTGCCTTTGAACTCTTCATAGACCAAATCATCCATTCTTGAACCTGTTTCAACAAGACATGTTCCAATAATTGTTAAAGACCCTCCACCTTCAATTTTCCTTGCTGCTCCAAAGAATTTTTTGGCAGGATAAAGAGCTACTGGATCAAAACCACCTGTTAAAGTTCTACCTGATGTTGGCAAAGCCAAATTATATGCTCTGGCCATTCTGGTTATTGAGTCCAAAAGAAGAACCACATCTTTACCTTCTTCAACTAATCTTTTTGCACGTTCCAAAGCAAGCTCACCTACTCTTGTTTGTTCCTGTGGAGCTTCATCAAAATTTGAGGCTCCCATTTCACCTTTTCCATCTGTTACCTTTTGTAAATGCCTTAGAATATCTGTTACCTCTTCTGGCCTTTCTCCAATTAAAACAGCCATCAAGTGGACCCTATCTTTGTAATTTTCGGCAACGCCTGTGATCATATCTTTAACTAGCCATGTTTTACCCGCTTTTGGAGGTGCAACAACTAAAGCTCTTTGGCCAAAGCCGACAGGAGCAACTAAGTCAACCATTCTTGTTGTTAAAATGTCTTCTGCGGTTGATAGCTTAATCTGCTCATCTGGATATATAACCATCATTTCGTCAAAATTTGCTCTCGTCTTTGTTAAAAATGTTTCTGAATCTTGATCGTTAATTTTTTCAAGCTTTAATAGGCCCCAATATCTTTCATTTTCCTTTGGTCTTCTAGCTTGACCTCCTACTTTATCTCCCAGCCTTAAATTGAATCTTCTAATTTGAGAGCTTGAAATATAAACATCATTTGCAGATGGAGCGAAATTTTTTGGACGTAAAAGTCCAGACCCTTCATGGGCAATGTCTAAAATTCCTTCTACATATTCTGTTGGTAGGTCTGCATCAGGAATACGCCTCATATCACGATTATATAAAGGTCTTTCCTCAGTTTTAATATCTGGTTTATCTTGTTGCATGGATTGATTTTAATTGGGCCGAAGCTAACTTAACTTAACAACTTTGATTATACGGTGATTGATTACAATGTCAAGAATTAAATAA
>CAZGHY010000004.1:0-27059 GCA_964526015.1 uncultured Gammaproteobacteria bacterium | reverse complement strand
TATATAATAACACTATGGATTTACTTCAAACACTAGACACATTAGCATTACTTTTTGAACAATGGGGTTATCCATTAATATTTGTAGGTAGTTTAATTGAAATTACTCCACTTGGTTGGGCAGTTCCTGGAGGTGCTATATTATTAATTGCTGGATATTTATCAAATGGAAATCCAAATCTACCCCTCATACCAATTATTGTTTGGGGAACATTAGGTACGTGGCTCGCTTTTATTCTTGCATACATATTAGGCAGTAAAACTGGAATGTGGCTAGTTAACAAACTTCACCAGCAAAAGAACGCAAACCTGGCAAAAAGGGTCTTGAAAAATAACGGACCAGCAATCCTTACAACATCAATGATGGCAAACCTTACTAGATTCTGGATTAGTTATATTGCAGGTGTTGAAAAATATAATCTAGTTAAATTTAATTTATATGCTGTTTTTGCATCACTTAGTTGGGTATCAATGATTGTACTTTTGGGCTATTTTGCAGGATATGAGAAAAATAATTTACGAAAATTAACAAACAGTATTGGAGTACTTGCATGGGTATTACTAGCAATTGCAATGTTTGTAATATTTAAATCAATCAAAAAAGAGTATAAAAAATTTAAAGAAGATGAAGCAACGACTGAAAAGATATGAAAGACTATACAAACGACATCGCTACATTTATTCAAAAATTAGTTTCTATTCCATCAGTTAATGGGGTTAATAATGAAGTAGAAATTATAAATGCTATAAAAGAAGAGGCTGATAAATTACTGCTTCCAAACGAGATAATCTCTAAAGATTCACTTCACCCAAATATTTTCGTAGGAAATAATTTTGATAAAAAAGAGGGGTTGCTTCTGATTGCACATGTAGATACAGCAGGAGTTGGTGATGAAACAAAATGGACACACAAACCATTTGGGGCAGAAATTGTAGATAATAAACTTTACGGCAGGGGTGCAATTGATAACAAAGCAGGAATTGCACTTTCACTTTATACACTGAAAACATTACAAGACCAAGGTAAATTAGAACTTGCTAAATTTGTTGGTGTGTCAGACGAAGAATGTGGAGCTGATTCTGTTTTAGGAGCAAGGTATTTATTAGATCAAGGTTTACAAGCCAAAGCTTCAATATATACCTATGCAGGTAATGACACTATAACTATTGGTCACAGAGGACAAGTTAAGCTTTGGGTAAATGTTACAGGAGAACCTGCACATTCTGGTTCAAGCAGTTGGCAAAACGGAACAAGAGGAGCAAGCGCAATAAATGCGCTAAACAGCTTCCTTATAAAATTAAACAAATTTGACATGAAAGGAGATCACGATGCTTTTCCAAACTACACATTTAAACAAACTGTTTTGTTCATAGAAGGTGGTAATACTACAAGTTTGGTACCAGATAAAGCGAGATGCTTAATTGATGCCAGATTACTCCCTATTCATAAAAATGGTGAATATATAGACAAAATTACAAAATTAGCAAAACCATTTGAAACAGAAAAAATCAAATTTAATATAGAGGTTGATACAAACCTTCCTGCAGCATTTATATCAAATGATGAAAAAATTGTAACACTCTTAAAAGACCTTTCAAAAAAAGTTTTGAATATAGAACCAGAAATTAGAGGGTGTGGACCAGCTAACGAGGGATACATGTTTATTGAGAATGGTATACCAACCATTTGTGGTTTTGGCGTAACAGGAGACGGAATGCATTCAAAAGACGAGTATTTGGAAATCAATTCAATCCCTAAAGTATTAAAAATTTACACAGAAACAGCACTTAAGATATAATTGCCGTTATCATGCAAATAATTCCAGAAAATGATCAGGCAGTAGACATTGCAGTTTCTGCACTCCAAAAGGGTCAGCTTGTCTTCATGGCAACAGAAACTGTATATATTGCCGCAGTTGATGCAACCAATGAAACTGCGGTTAAAAAACTTGTAAACTTTAAAAACAGACCATTTGGAAAACCATTTTCTGTTGGTGTAACTGATATTAAAATGGCAGAAAAATATGTTGTTTTAAATGAAACTGCAAGAAATTTATACAAACGATTTCTGCCTGGTCCTGTCACTGTTGTTTCTACTGGAACACACAAAGTGGCAAATGGTGTAGAAGCAGAAAATGGAACTTTAGGAATTAGAATACCTGATTACAAATTCTTTCAAGAAGTATGTAAAAAATTTAAAAAACCTATTACTACAACCAGTGCTAATGCAAGTTACCAAAGAAGACCATATAAACTTTCAGACATCTTAGATAACATCTCAGAGAAACAAAAGGCATTAATTGATTTAATGATCGATGCGGGAGAGCTTCAACATAATGAACCTTCAACAGTAATTGACACAACCCTTGATGACCAACCAATTATTTTAAGACAAGGAGAAATAAAACTTAAAGACAAGAATGAAGTTCTTTCAAGAAGTGAAGAAAATACTCAAAATATTGCAAAGGAGTTATGGCAAAAGTATCAAGACTATGCAGGCAAAAGATCAATTATTTACGCATTAGAAGGTCAGATGGGTGCAGGTAAAACACAATTTGTAAAAGGACTAGCAAAAGCAATGGGAATAACCGAAAATGTTGTTTCACCATCATATGACCTTTTAAACACATATGGTTTATTAACTCATATAGACACTTGGAGAATGATTAATCCAAGTGAAGAATTAAAAAGTTTAGATGTTAATGATTTACTAGAAAAAAATTCAGTAGTAGCTATTGAGTGGGCTGATAGATCTGTTGATGAAATTAAAAATTATTCAGATGATGCAATTATTATTTGGGTAAAAATTGAGTATGGAACAAACATAGACGATCGATTAATTAGTTGGGGGAATTTATAATGATTATTCTTGCGATAGATACGAGTTGTGATGAGACTGCTGTTTCAGTAACGCAAAATACCAAGATAGTTTCGAACATCATTTGGTCCCAAGCAAGCCTCCATTCGAGCTTTGGAGGGGTAATGCCAAGCCTCGCACAGAGACAACACAAAGAGAGAATTGACTGGGTAGTTAGTAAAGCAATTAAACAGTCTGGAATATCTATAGAAAAAGTTGATGCTATAGCCGTAACAATAGGAAATGGACTAGGGATCGCTTTAGGAGTAGGAATTGGCAAAGCAAAAGAACTGTCCGTAAAGCATAATAAACCACTTATACCTGTTAGCCACACTGAAGCTCATCTACTTTCTTCGTTCTGTGTACCCGTATCAACAAAAAAAGAAAAGGTGGACATTTCTTTCCCAGCTTTAGGATTAGTTCTATCTGGAGGCACAACAGTACTCACCATAATTAACAGTATTGGTGAATATCAAATATTAGCTGAAACACCAGACGATGCACTAGGTGAAGCACTAGACAAAGGGGCAAGGCTTTTAGGACTTGGGTATCCAGGAGGTGCAATACTAGAAAAACTAGCGCGGGAAGGAAACTCCAAAAGATATAAACTTCCTATCCCCTTGCAAAGCGATAGGATTAAAAATAGATTTAGTTATTCAGGTTTAAAAACTGCGTTTGTAAGGTTGTTTAATGAACTTAAAGAACCTAACAGGCAAGACATTGCAGATTTAGCAGCTAGTTTTCAATCAGTTGCGTTTGATCATGTTGTTAAAGTTTTAGATTACCAAATTAAAACATCAGACCTCAAATTCAAAGATATTCTTTTTGGTGGAGGTGTTGCTAACAATGTTGAGATTAAAAAAAGACTTCGAAAGTTATTAAAAAAATATAATATTAAGCTACATGTTCCATATACTAAAAAATTAAATGGTGACAATGCAGGAATGATTGGGGTTTGTGCTTATCTAAAAAGCAAAAATTTATCTGAAACAGATTTAATTGAAAAATACGGAGGGATAGACAATATCAACTTAGTCGATAGAAATCCAAGATTAAAACTTTCAACTTCGTGATACAATATTAGGCATGGACAAGCAATATAACCACAAAGAGCATGAAGATAAGATATATGAATTGTGGGAGAAATCTGGTGCTTTTAAACCAAATGGTAGCAAAAAAACCTTTTCTATTACCCTCCCCCCACCTAACGCCAATGCAGCACTCCATTATGGTCACGCCATGTATACAGTTGAAGATATTTTAATTAGATATCATAGAATGCTTGGCGAATCTGTACTTTGGTTACCAGGTGCTGATCATGCAGGATTTGAGACTCAAGTAGTATATGAAAAGCACTTGGACAAAGAGGGTAAATCACGTTTTGATTTTGATAGAGAAACGCTTTATAAAAATATTTGGGATTTTGTACAAGGTAATCGTGGAACTATGGAAAACCAATTAAGAAGATTGGGATTTTCACTCGATTGGTCAAAACTAAAGTTCACACTTGATGAGACGATAGTTAAAACTGTGTATAAAACATTTAAAAAAATGTATGATGATGGACTTGTCTATCGTGACTCTCGCCTAGTTAACTACTGTACTAAACATGGAACTGCATTTTCAGACTTGGAAGTAGACCATGTAGAGAAAAAGGATTCGCTTTATTATATTAAATTTAAAATTAAAGATTCTAATGAATACATAACAGTTGCAACTGTCAGGCCTGAAACAATCTATGGTGACACAGCAATTGCAGTCAACCCAAAAGATAAAAGGTATAAAAAGTTTGCAGGTAAAACAGCAATTAACCCACTGAACAATAATGAATTGCCAATTATCGCAGATTCATATGTCAAAATGGATTTTGGTACCGGTGCGCTAAAAATTACTCCTGCACACGATGAAAACGATTTTTCGTTAGCAAAAAAATACAACTTCCCTGTTATTCAAATAATTGAAACAAGTGGAAAACTAAACTCTAAAGCACTTGAATGTGAAGGTTTAAAGGTTATACCAGCAAGAGAAAAAGTTGTTGAAATATTAAAAAATAAAGAACAATTAGAGAAAATTGAGGAATACAATCATACAGTAGGAACTTGTTATAAGTGTGGAAACACCTTAGAACCTCTACCAATTCCACAATGGTATGTAAAGGTTGATGAGATTGCAAAGCCAGCAATTGATGCTGTTAAAAGCGGTGAGATTAAAATAATTCCAAAGAGATTTGAGAAGGTTTATTACCACTGGATGAATAATATTCATGACTGGAACATTAGTCGCCAAGTTGTTTGGGGTATTAGAATACCTGCATGGAAAAATATAAACACTGGAGAATGGATAGTTACAGAAGGTGATGCGCCCAAAGGTGATGAATGGATACAAGATACGGACACATTTGATACATGGTTTTCTTCTGGACAATGGCCTTTTGCAACATTAGGATATCCAGACGAAGAAGACTATAAAAAGTTCTACCCATTAGACGTTATGGAAACAGGCTACGATATTTTATTCTTTTGGGTAGCCAGAATGATAATGTTGGGTATTTATGTAACGGGGAAAGTTCCTTTTAAAAATGTATATCTACACGGAATTGTCCGCGACTCAAAAGGGGTTAAGATGAGTAAGAGTAAAGGAAATGTAATTAACCCAATTGAAATTTTAGAAAAATACGGGTCAGATGCACTCCGTATGTCTTTAATTAGTGGGGCAGGCGCAGGTAGCGATCAAAATTATTCAGAAAGTAAAGTAATAGGATATAGAAACTTTGCAAATAAAATTTGGAATGCTGTGAGATTTGTTAAAGAATTCGAAAGCGAAGCTTCCGATGCTAAATCGGTTGGAAATTATGATAAATTTATGGCAGAGACAATCTCTCTATCAACAAAATACATTGATAGTTACAAATTAAATAACACAGCAGAAATGCTTTATAAAAGATTTTGGAACAATTTTTGTGATATTAGAATTGAAGACGCAAAGAAGGGAAAGTTAAGCAAAACAGATTTAATGAGAGGACTACTTGTCTATTTGAAACTTCTCCACCCATTTGTCCCATTTGTCACAGAAGCTGTTTGGAAAGAATTGGGAAATGATACTTTACTAATTACTGAAAAATGGCCTAGTATTAGTGATGGCCAAGAAAAGAAACTTTAATAAAGATCTTCAATTTCTTTTGTATATAAATATTGTAGTTATAATTTTACTTCTCTCAATTTTTAATCTATCTCAAAAACCAAAAAGAGAGATTCAAGTCTTAGGGGCAGAAACAAACAATTTATACTGGGAAGAATTGGTTAAGAAGCACCCAACTTATAGAGATGCTTGGGTAGAACTTGGAAGAATGGATAAGGTAGAGGAAATTGACCCAAATTTTAATTAATTATTCTTTAACTTCCTCTTTTGGAGCTTCACCCGCTGTAGGTTTTTCACCTTCAGTTGTCGCAACACCCTCACCGTCTGCAGGTGCTGGAGCCACTTCTACGACCTCTTCTTTTTGTGGAGGCTCTACTTTAACAACAATTGATTCAAGGTCTGTTTTAATTTCTACATCTTTGCTTACCTTCAAGTCTTTTACATAGACAACTTGGTCAACTTCAGTTAAAAGTGTAGCATCAACTATAATTTTTTCTGGAAGGTCAGCCGGCAATGCTTCCACTTCAATTTCATGTAACTGTTGGACTACTGTTCCTAAGTTTTGCTTTTCTGCAGGAGATTCCCCTTCAACTTCAACTGGTACCTTAGCTTCAATTTTCTCTTTAAGATCTACTTGTCTAAAATCTATATGCAGAACGTTACCGCTTATAGGGTCTAATTGTAGATTAGAGACTAAAACAGATTTTCCGTCAAGGTCGATTATTTGTGTCTCCCCTGATTTTTTAAAAACATCTTGAAACTCTTTTGAGTCTACAGAAATTGCTTGAGATTCAACTTTTTTTCCAAAAATGTTTGCAGGTATTAATCCTTTTTTTCGAAGTTGAGAGACCTTCCTGCCAAAAAGGTTTCTTTTTTCTGATTTAATCGTTAATTTAGTCATTTGGTTTTAAGTATAAATTTAAATAAAAATCTTTAGCTAGGTTTGTAGTATAAACTGAAGGGGTACCTCGAGTCAAGGAAAACTCTGGGGAAACAAAATTAAACGAAAAGGCATCACTGTCGGTCCCTGGTTGTTTTATAGCTAAAACTTTTAATTCACCACCATTATATAGCGCTTCAGACGGCTGATTCCAAACAACTTGTATTTGACTCGTATTCCCAGGTAAAACGTTTACCAAAAAACCAACTGAATTTAATTTTCCATTATTTTCAACATCATAAGAGATGTTTTCGTATTTACTTGATGATAAATATCGCCTAACAGCAACAACCTCAGATTCTAATGGCAATAAAATTCTTGTGTAACTTTTATACACAGCTTGATTTCCAAGACTCTGGTTCGCAGAGTTAGTGTAATTCACAGACAACTCATTAGTGACCCCCGTTTTAGACATTAACGTTTTCAAATTATGATTTCTCTTAATGTACAGGTTCGATTTGTTTACACCTAAATTTGCATCGACTAAAGAGTATTTTACATAGTAACATCTTAGTCCACAATTTGTATTTAAGTTTATTTCTCCTGAATAACCTAATAATGAAATTGAATTTTGAGAATTTATATCATGAAAATATACCTGTATGTGTTTTTCTTCTAGTGCTTGATACATAGACCTTGTCAGGCCAACATATTTGGATTTGTCCAAAGATTGTAAATCTAATAATAATTGACGAGACAAGCTTGTAATAAAACTGGCTTTTTTGATTGATCCAGGAAAAAAATTGGATTCGACCTCCTCCTGAGTACTTAAATATAAATTGTCTGAAGTTATTGTTTTGTTAAAATCTGATAAATTTATTGGCCCTGTGACTTCTAATATCTTTTCAATAAAATAAAGGTCGATCGCAACAACCCCGTCGACTTGAGTATTTATTTCTTTATCTAAAAACCACTCTATCTTTCTTGCACTATCAGGAAAATTTGGATCCCAATTAGCATCTCTCATATACCAACCACCCTCACCTAAATGATTTTTAATCGGAGCAGGTGGCTCCACATGCCCTTTTAATTGCCCATCAGCGGAATAAACATCGTTAACTACCATCTCAGCCAACCTCCCTTTATCAAAAGTTACAAGAGCAAAAGATCCAATGAAACCTCCTGTTGGTCTAATTTCCATATTATTTTGGAATAAAATTAAGTATTTCATAGGTTTTTCTTCACCTAGCAAATATCCTAATCTTGAAACGAACAACTTAACTTCATAAATTCTGCGCTTGTAATTTACAATATCTATTTTACGAATTATCATCTGACGCTTAACATATTCTCCTAAATAACCATTTAATTCATTTAAGTCACTCTCGAGAAAACTGGAATCAGTGTGAATACGGTCTAATATTGCAGATAAACTATCCGTGTAAGACGATAAATCGTAAACAGAATCTGAAACAATTTTTGTGCCCAATTCACCTGCTAAACTTACAATTTTTATTCCTTCACCTGATAAGTAAGCGACTTTATATAATATATTCGAATAATTATGATAAAACGGTATACCAAAACTAACTTTTCGAGTTATATTAATAGATTTTAAAGAAAAATCAATTAAATTATTTGCAATATCAGGTTTTGACAATACCAAATTAGTAGAAATCAGCAATAAAAAAGCAGAAATTAACAATGAAACACTAGGCAAAAGCAATAAAAGTAGTGAATATAAAAACATTTTAAACACTTTATAAAAAATATTTCTTGCGTTACTAACAGCTCTACTATTTTGACGATATTCCTGTTTTTTAATTTTTGGAGTTAAGACTTCATTCATTTTAAAATCTTTTTCGAAACAAGATTTTGTCGCTTTAATAGCCAACCTTAATGAAAAGTCAGCCTTTATAGAAGCTGAGGAATCAAGCTCCGCTAATTTTTTAATAGGATCAATTTCAATAATATTGTCGCTGTTGATCGACAAATATTTACTTAAAATAAATCTTGATGAATGTTTTGGACCAAGAACAGATATAACCTCCCCAGATATACCAAATGAAAATATTTCTTTAGTTATTATTTCACAAAGCTTATTCACAGAAATTGAATTTATCAAGATTGATGAGTTAGGTACTTTCGGGCGGTCGCTAATAATTATTTGTCTGATTAAATTATGAGAAATATAAGAATCTTTATAAGAAACTTCGGGTCCCAACAATTCAGGCACTAGCAAAACACCCAAATTAGGATTTGACTCTCTTAATGATTTGATTTTAGAATCCAAAACGTACTTTATTTTTTCATCTACATACAAAGGAATTAATACTAGAATCTTAGACTCAATTTTGTCGCAAATTTTTATAAAATCATCAAGTGAATCAGTGTTATCTAAAAAACTAATTAACAAATAGTTAAAACTTGACAAGTTTTTCAAATCCAGATTGTTAATCTTTTTAACTTGAATATAATTATTAGTTAACTTAATTGATAGTCGCCTAAACAATCCACCATCAGTTGAATAAATACCTAACCTACTATCATAATCCTTCATGTATCTATTGTATTTCAACCGGTGTGTCTATGCAATTTTTTACCGCAGTTTAAAAATATAAACAAACATGATTTATTTCATTTTCCCGTTGAAGGCTTTCAAAGTGTGCTACATAACCTCAGGATTTTAAACGATACTTATCCCAGTTTTAACGTGAAGTATTTTTAACACCTATCAGGGAAATTTGTTTATCCAGCTCTTCATTAACAAGGTCGTCTGCTAATGTGTTCTCTGACCTGTACCCCCAATGAAATTTAACAATAACTTTTGAAGAATTTATTTTTAATTTAATTTCTTCTACAAGTTTTTTTAGTCTATCATTCTTAATTTTGTAAAAACCATTTAATTGTCTTTCTACCAGTTGAGAGTCTAGGTTAAAAATAACCTCATAATTAACCTTCTGACTAATCAACCAATCAATTGCAATTGAAACCGCCGTATATTCTGCAACATTATTTGTTTCTATTCCTAAGTATTTACTACCTTTAAAAACAAGTTTGCTGTTTCTTGTAACCACAAAGGCTGATGCAGCAGGGCCAGGATTTCCCCTTGATCCGCCATCACAAAAGATAATTATATTTTGTTTTTCCATTTTTTCGAGATTACTATAACGTAACTGAATAATAACATATTTTGCTGAAGCGTTAACCAGTAATGATCAGACATTCCTGTGATTAAAACAGCAATTAATGCATAATTATTAAAGGACAGTATAGAAAAAATAAACACAATAAACGTCATAAAGCCTGCAAATCCAGTTTCAGAAAATATAAGTAAAAAAATATTATGAACTGGTTGCAACTCCCATGCATTAAGAAAGGTGTTTGAATACTTGACCAGATTTGGGATAAAGTTATTAAGACCAACTCCAATCCAAAAATTTTCTTTGACCATTTGCCAAGACGCTTTAATCAATTCTAGTCGATGAGTAATAAATCTCTCGGAAGAATCAATAACTAACAACCCTAAAGGTAAACGATACTTGCCAAAATCAAGTAAATTGATACTAAATTTTAGTATTAGTAAAAAACAGGTAGTTAGATATACATTTAATGAATTAGTTAATAAACAATTAACAGCAACTAACACTAATAATGTCCAGAAATACTTAGTAGTGAATTTTTTTCTATATTTAAGCAAAAATATACCAAAGATTAATAAAAAGCCTGCAAAAGAATTTGGATGTGAAAAAGTACCATATGGATAAGGGGCAATATTTGGGTCACTAAATAAAAAACTTCTTTCACCTAAAAAGTAGAATGACCCACCCACTGAACCATTGTTTAGATATTGGCCAATTCCAAGTAGACAAATTATTAAAATCGAAAAAGATAATGGTTTGACAAAATTTTTAAAAACATCAAAACTTTGAGTTTTTAAAATGACAATACTCAAAAGAAACATTTCTGTAAATTTTAGCCATTTATAAACGCTTGCCACGAAGTAGCCAGACACATACACATTAATTAAAACAAACAGTAGATAGAGCAGACTAAATAAAACATTACGTTTATTTATTCTAAACCTTGATAGACTAAAAAAAATAATTACTACCGCAACAATATCTGTTAAATAAAGTGTTGGAATAAGGTAGTCAATTCTAAACCCATAAACAGTCGAATTGAAATTATCAAAATGAAATCCTAGTTGTGAGGGGAGCAAAAAAGAGAGGAGTGAAATTAAATACAACATTAGTTGTATTATAATCTACTTAAGCTTAATTACTAAATATCTTTGAGGTTCTTCACCCTCGGACTCAGTTAACACATCGTTTCTTGTAGAAAGGTGCATATGAATAAATCTCCTCTGTCCCGCAGTCAAGTTATAAATCGGCTGAGGCTCTTTTGTTTCAATTGCACGATCAGCAGACTGATCTGCTAGTTCCTTTAATTTTTCTTCTTGTTTTTGTCTATAATCTCCAACATTAACTATTAATCTTACCCATTCACCAGTTTGACCTTTTAACATAACGCTCAATACTGTTTGTATTGCGTTTATATTTTCACCTCTAAAACCAATCAGGAGCCCTGTTTCATCATCTGTAGAAAGATTAACCTGATAGGTGTTTTCACCTAAATCTATTACTTCAACTGAAGCTGACACGCCAGCTAAGCTCAAAAGTTTTTCTGTTAATTCTTGAATGGTCTTATTCATACAATGAAGCTATTGTACCAAACCTAGTTTACGAATTAAAGGGGTAAGTCCACCCCAACCTGAAGATTTGTATTGTTGATACATTTGGAAGATTGAAAATAGAAGCCAATACAAAGCTAACCCTGATGGAAAACTAACTCCAAAGAATACTGTCATTAGTGGAAAAGTGTAAATCATTGATGACTGCATTGCTACAGCCATATCATCAGCCTGACCATTTGTTCCTTTAACTATCTTTTCTTCTTTTTTAACTACAGGAGACATCATCTTCGCAGATAAAAATTGAAGCAAACCTGCAAGAATTATTATTGGACCTGGAATTGGAAATGGTTTTTTATCTTCAAACCCAAAGTATTTATTAATAGTATCAGGGACTTTAACGTCAAGATAAAGGAAGTGGGTATTAAGACTCGCAGTCTCAGACATTTTTAATGGAGAGTAGAGTAAACTATTAAGCTTTGACATGGAATCGCTGTTTACAGATAAAACTTGTGTAAACACATTAAACAGTGCGATCATAATCGCAATGTTTAGAATATAGGGTAAACACCCTGCAGACGGATTAATTCCTTTTTGTTTATAAAGCTCAGTTTGAGCTGACATTAAGGCTTTCTGATCATTTTTATATTTTAGTTTTAATTTCTTAACAAGCGGTTCAACTTCTTTAATTTTCTTCATCGATGCCATATAAGGCTTAGTTAATGGGTTTGTTGCAAACCGCAAAAAAAGACTAAAACCAATTATAGCCAATCCCATATTTTGCCAAAGTAAATTATAAAAAAGGATAAGCCCGTTGGTTAACGGTTGAATTAAAGCTATTTGAAAAATATTCATTTTTAAATTATATATTATTTGATTGAAAAATTGTTACAGGATGCAACTCTTTTAATTCCTAAAAGACCGCCCTTTATAATACCATACTTTTCAATAGCATCTACGGCATACTCTGAACAAGTTGGAGAATATCTACAACCACCACCAAACATATATTTAAGAATTGGGGAGAGTGTTAATTTGTATATTTTTAATAATAGTCGCATATATTTCCTTTTCTAACTCTTCCTTAGATGCCTTAACAGCTTGATGTTTTATCAAAAATAAAACATCGTACCCTTTTTTAAGCTTGTCTAAGTTGACCCTAACAACATCTGACATTATCCTTTTAATTCTATTCCTAATCACAGCTTTCTTAGAAATCTTAGTAGAAATTATAAATCCAAAACGTGATGGATCATCATCGCTCCTATCATATAACCCCATACCAAAAGACTTTGACTGGCACATAACACCGTCAATTTCTATGCGAGCGAAATTTATTTTTTTCTTTAATCTATTTTTAGAAGCTAACATTATCTGGATGCGTTGACAAGATTTTTCCTGCCTTTTAACATTCTTCTCTTTAAAACTTTTCTTCCATCGGTAGAAGAGTTTCTTGACATAAAACCGAACTTTTTAATTCGTTTTAATTTGTGTGGTTGATATGTCCGTTTAGTTGCCATGCAGGTATTTTACCATAAATATTAAAAATACTAAACACTAATTGCCACTTGTATATTGTGGATAACTTTTTTATGATGAGCGAAGAGAATCACAAGCTCTATTGCGACGAGGAGCGTCACAATTGCTTATCATTATTGTACTTCTGCCCCGACACTTTTATTTCATATGGAAAAACAAGATTACATCAAAATTTGGAGAGACACATTAGAAATACTTCGAATTTCGGTTTCTGATGCAGCTTACAAAACATATTTGTCTCATACGCATTTAGTTGATTTAAAGGAAGTAGGTGATAGAGTAATTGCAGAAATTGGTTGTGAGTCTGTCTTTGTTAAGTCTCAAGTAGAACAACGATACATGGGACTTTTTCAAGACACTTTAGCAAAACAACTTGAAAAAAATGTTGATATTACGTTCATAGTAAAACAATCGACTATCGACAAGAGACAGTCAGCAGAAATAATTACACCTCTTTTTGATCAACCTCAAGTAAACCAAGAAGAAGTGAACGAGGCGATTAAAAAATCAAATTTAAGAATGCTTTTTACGTTTGAAAAGTTTGCTGTTTCAGGGAGTAACCAAATGGCCCATGCTGCAGCTCAAGCTGTAGCTGATAATCCAGGTACATCCTACAACCCTCTTTTTATATATGGTGGAGTAGGTGTAGGAAAAACACATTTAATGCATGCTGTTGGACATACGATGATACTTAAAAACAGTAATTCAAAAATCCTAGCTTGCACAGCAGAAGATTTTACGAATGACATAGTTGACGGTATAAGAAACAAAACAACAGCTGAAGTTAGGAAAAAATACAGAAAATTAGATGCCCTTTTTATAGACGATATTCAATTTATAGCCGGTAAAGACACAGCTCAAGAGGAATTTTTTCACACCTTTAATGCAGTTACTTCAGCTGGAGGACAGGTCATTCTAACTTCCGATAAACCACCAACTGAAATATCAAAACTAGAAGCAAGACTTAAGACAAGATTCCAAGCAGGATTGATTGTAGATGTTGCACCACCAGATTTTGAGTTGCGTTCCGCTATTGTACAAATAAAATCGGAGGAAAGGGGAATTAACTTAACTAATGAAATGGTTGCAATGATTGCTGGCAATATCGATTCTGCAAGGGGGATTCAAGGCTTTTTAGTTAGACTCTTTACAGAAGTTAATTTTAATAAAAAGGAAGCATCTCTAGAGCTTATCCAATCTTTATTAGGCAAGAGTAGTGAGACAGACGAAGTTAGGATAAAAATAAACCCTGAAGATCTAATAAATAAAGTGGCCAAGTATTACTCACTTGGTAAAAGACAACTTTTAGGAGACTCTAGAGCCTTACCTATTGTTCGACCAAGACAAATTTTAATGTATTTATTAAGAATGTATGTTGACTTACCTCTACAAGAGGTGGGTAGGATTGTGGGAAGAGACCATTCAACAGTTATGAACGCTGTGGAAAAAGTTACGAATTTACTCTCAACTAATGTGGATATCCAAGAGGATATCAGGGGGATAAAAAAAACTCTTTAGGGATAACTTCAGGCACTTCCCCACTTATCCCCATTTTATCCACAGTTATCCACATAATTATCCACTATTTATCCCCTGCCTAGCCTATATATGTTATCACCTTATCCACAGTCCCTACTACTAGTACTACTAATAAATATATGATATTAATACATATGCAAGTAAACCTTGTTTTATAAAAAATGAAAATAACAGTTTTACAAGACAATCTGAAAAGAGCAGTTAGTCTAACTTCCCATTTTATTTCACCAAAAGCACAACTTCCCATATTGGGAAACGTTCTTCTAAAAGCTGAAAACTCAAAATTAACTTTATCAGCAACCAACCTTGAAATATCTATAGTCACTTCGATTGCAGCTAAGGTCGAAGAAGAAGGCGAAATCACAGTAAACGGTAAAACTTTAAATGATGTTATCTCAAACCTGTCATCAGGTAATATTGAATTAACAGCAGCACAAGAACAAATAAAAATAAGTTCTGGTAAATTTAAGTCAGTTATTTTAGGATCAAACTCAGCAGACTTTCCTAGTCTACCTGTAAAATCAAATAAAAATAATTTCTCTTTAAAAACCGATGAATTTCTTTCATCTCTTTCTAAAGTTCTCTTTGCCGTTTCTTCTGATGAAACAAGGCCAATACTTACTGGAGTTTTGTTTAATTTTAAGGGTAAAAATTTAACTCTTGTCTCAACAGACGGTTTTAGACTTTCTGAAATTAAATTGAAATCTGAGGTCGATGTAGAAGACTTAAAAATAATCATACCAAAAGCAATACTTTATGAATTGCTAAAAATTGGGGGCGAAGAAAATATTAATGTTTCTTTTGATAAAGAAGTAAACCAGATAATTTTTGTAGTAGGTGATACTACCCTATCTTCAAGAGTTATTGAAGGTGAATTCCCTGATTATGAAAAAATAATTCCTCAGTCATCAATTGGAACTATTTTTGTTGATAAAAAAGAACTTGAAAAATCAATTAAACTGGCCTCAGTTTTCGCAAGAGACTCAGGGAAAATAGTTAAGTTAATAATTAATAATGAAGAATTAATAATTAAGGCAGAGAGCTCAGCATCAGGGAATCAGGAAATGAATATAGAAATAAGATCAGAAGAGAAAATCGAATCTGAAATAAGTATTATGTTTAATTTTTCTTTTATAGAAGATGTTTTAAAAGTAATAACTGACGACGAAGTTAAAATAATCTTTGCTGCAGACAACAAAGCTTCAAAATTTCTGGATGCAAAGTCTTCCAACTTCCTGCACATAATAATGCCAATCAAATCTATCTAAGCCCACCTTCCGTCATTGGTGAATCTTTTAATTTTGTTAATTTGAATGTGTAGATTATTTCGTTTGATAATTCTTGACCGTCTTTTGATTTTATTTTTAATATAATTTTGTATTCTTGATCTACCTTCCATGAAGGTATCCCCCTAATACTAAAGGATTTATTTTTTACATCTGAACTAAATGATAATGGTATTTCGGGACTGATTATTACATCTGCTGTGGACTCATCGATTGGAATCGAAAAATAAAATTCAACATTTGAAGTGGCTGGTATTGTAGATGTAGCTCCCGAACTCGGTATTGATTTTAAATACTCAAATTTTACTGGAATTGGTGTTGGAATTACTATGTCCTGTTCATTATTTCCCTTTTGATAAAAAAGCCAAACAATTGAAATAGATGAGATTATAGAAAATAATGCGATTAATACCTTTTTTGTTTTGCTTAAATTTCTAAACATAATTTATTATAGTTTATTTACAGAAATAGTCTTCTGGTTTCTGCCACTGTCCGTTTAGTTGGAATTCCATGTGTAAATGAGTATTTCCCCCTTGGTTGTACAGGCTTCCAATTTTGTCGCCGGATTTAATCGTTCCTTCTTTTGCATTTTTATTTAAATGAGTGAGCACTAGTAAATAATTACTTCCGGTGCTTGTGCAATGGTACGTGTAGCCTGCTTTTCCACCTCCATTTGAAAATGCATATGAACAATTCCAATTTACATCTTTACCTAGTACTGAAGGTGCAAAAACTTCAGTAGTCCCGTTTGGAAAAACATCATAGGCATAACCGTAATAAGGACAATCTCCAGGCTTCATGCAACTAGTACTTTGTGGAATAGCGTACGAATAAGAACTTCCCATTGCAGTCCAATATCTTTTGCTACCATGCCCAGTATCGTTTCCTGAGTTATACGAATAATTCATGTCGTTGTCTGGTTTTGCACCTGGAACCGGGCACGAAATCGGAGGGTTTCCAATCGTCAATGAATTACTAACTTCTGCAGTAGCGCCACTTTGCTCGGTTGAATCTGCGGTGACTGTTATTGTATTTATTATTGCCGAATCATCGTATCCAGCACTAAAATTACCTGTATAGGTAAATACAAAAGGTGCTGTTGGGCTAATTGATTCTGGTAAGGATGGTATTTCAAAATCAGGGCATTCTGTTGCGGTTTTACTAATTACTTGGCATGAGTCACTTATTTTTATATTTGACAGACCGCTTTTCTTTGCCTTTATTGTTACTGTATATGTAATTACAGCAGGTAATTCACTGTTCTCAAGGGGTCCGGCTGGTGATGCTGTTTTTGTTATGTCAATATATGGTGACGTTATCCTTCCGATTGAAGATTCGTTTAGTGACGGAGGAACAACATAGGCGGAGTTATTGATCACAAGCATTATAAAAGCTACAAGGGGAGGAATAACTAGAAGGGTAACAATTACAGGTGTTGCAATTGCAATCCCAATTGACCTTCCTATAAAACCTAATACCCCAAATGCCCCAGCTGCAAAAGCTGCAAGAGAACCTGTTGCTGCAAGCCAGAGTCCTAATCCAACCACTCCTGCAATTGGTCCCCCAATCATCATTCCACCGACGCCAGCCCCTACTCCAAAAATCCATCCATTTTCACTAAACCATTTTTTAATTTGTGGAAGTTTTTCAATTACTTTACCAACTACCCATCCAATTGCTGCACTTAGTCCAAAAGTGACAGGACCCGTACCTAGACCTATTACAGTTGCAACTTTTGCTATAAGACCACCTAGACCTGTTTTGACTGCTGCCTGTGTTGCTAGTGCTTGTCCAGCACCGCTGGCAAAGGCTTCTCCTGCCATAATTCCTCCTGTAAAGGTAATTTCTGTTGTTGCCTGTGCAGCGGCCTTAGCTGCTATTCTTATTCCAATTGCTCCTCCTGCAGCTGAAATAGTGGGCGTTAAATATTTGTTTCCTGTTGCTAGATAAATTGCATTTTCATATCCAGTACCTATTGCATATCTGCCGATTCCAACACCTTCCCACGTAACTGTTTGTCCAGCTCCTTTAAAAACTGAATAAAAAGCAACCTGTGCTTTTGGATTAGTTAATACCTTTTGACCTAATGATGACTTTGCAAAATAAGCGGCTGACTGATCGAGTAAAAAGGTTTTTGCTTCCTGTTGTCCAAGTACTTTTAACGTTTCTAAAGATTGGTTTTGTTGGTTTTGAATGCTTCTACCGTATTCATTTGCTTGTGTAAAATTAAAGTTATATCTATATCCTTGTTGAGGGGTATCAGAAATTGAGACTTCGTATTTTGAACCAAACACTTTATTTGCAACGTTTTTACCAAATGCCGCGGTTGTTACATTTTTGAGGTATACATTTGGAAACAAATCATATCTGGCAGAAGTTCCAATTGACGAAAGAAGTACTTCTTTCGTTTGTGTGCTCGCAGTGGTCGTAGGAATTGCTTGTACTTTTTCAAGTACTGCTTCGTGTATCGCAAGTTGAGCTATTGGTGGAAAATATTCAGGTAAGTCGGAGTTTTGTAGTTCTGTAACTATTTTATCCGCTGTTTTTATAACAACAAAATCGAGCTCTTCATTTTCTAATCCCTGAGCTTTTAGTGTTGATTCTGCTCTTGAATGAATCTCCCGTGCAAGGTCGATTTTAATTTGATTAATTTCTTCTGTTCTTTTAATCTCATCAGAAATTTTTGATGCTTCTTGTATTTGTTCCTTATAATTGTTAAAAACTGTTTTTTCTTCTGGTGTAAATTGAACTTTTTCAGTCTCCTCGACTTTTATCTTCCAGTCCTTTATCTTAGAAATTTCTGGTTCAGCCGCTTTTGATTTTAATATCTGTTCTTGAATTTTTTGTTGCTCTTCATATATTTCTTTGTTTCTTTTTTTGAATTGCTCAGTTATATTTTTTTGATTAGCTCTGATTTCTTCTGATTTTCTTTGTCTTTCTATATCTTTATCAAAATTTACAATTTGATCTGGGGTTAGTGTTGTGTTCGAAACATATTCTGGAGTAGGTGTTTCAGTTGCTGAACTTGCATATATTTCTTCAAGTTTTCTGATTGCTACCCCAATATCACTTGAGTCTTGTGGAATTTCTGCTAATTTGAAAGTTTCATCAAGTACCCATTTTTTTGGATAAACTTTGTTTTGGATTTTGAAATTTGATGAGATTGGTTTATCAGATCCAAAATAACTTGGATAATAATTTTCGAGAGCTGTTAATAATATTTTTGCTTGTGTTTGTTTTTGAGTCATAACTAGTCTCTATACCCTATTCCCTAAACCCTATTCTTGTCTATTCCACGCCTTAGTGTTTGGCATTGTTGGTGATGGGTTGTCCTGTGGTTTAGTATTAATTAATTGATGTTCTGCTTCTGATGCAACAATTCTGATAGGAGCATGATGTTGCCCTGCAAAAAATATTCCTTCTCCTACGTTTGCAGCCATCAAAAGTTGTTTTTCTCCTTGTGATAAATAGAATATCTCCCCTAGTTTGTCTATGGCAGTTGGCGACTGCTTTAACAAGAGTCTTAAAGCAGAGTTTGTAACAATTGCCTTTCCAATATCTTGTCCAAGGAAATCCTCAACGTCTTGAGTGATCGTGGTAAGTCCTAGATAGTATTTTCTAGCACGTTTAACAACAGACCATAAAAATTGTGCAGTGTCTGGATATTTCATCATTTGCCATGCTTCTTCAACAATTAAGATTCTCCTTTTAATATCCCTTTTAACTCTGGTCCAAATATAGTCAAGAATCATAAACATGACAATAGGGCGGATTGCATCCTGAATGTCTTTAACTGAAAAAACTGTAAATGGATTATCAAGGTCAATATTTGTTTGCTTATCAAAAATACCTTGGAAAGAGCCTCTAATAAACTTTTCAATACGTGAAGCAAGATCAAGAGCTTCTGGAACTTCCATTCCAATTAATGTTTTATAAAGATCTTCCATTAATGGTGGCTCTTTTGTTTGGGTTGCTGGATCGTTAGTTATACCCTTTGCTTTATAGGTCATTATAAGGGCACGATCAAGCATGGCTTCTTGAGTTGGGGAAATTTGACCCATGATAACTTTCATTAAAGAGTGAAGTGATAAAATTTTAAGCCCTAACTGATTTTCTCCGTCTTCTTGAATTTGAGAAAGATCAAAAGGATTGATTTTTGCAGGGCTGTTATATGAAAAAGCGATATACTGTCCGCCTACAGCATCACAAAGGGCTTTATACTCTGCTTCAGGGTCTAGGATGATTACTTCTGAACCGATCATTAAACTTCGAACTGCTTCTGTTTTAACAAAGTATGATTTACCTGCACCAGAAGTTGCAAAAACTGTCATGTTTCCATTTTCCAAACTAAATCTGTCAAAAATAATAAATGACTCGTTTTGTGAATTTATTCCATACAATATCCCTTTGTCTGATGAAAGTTCCGCTGATGTAAAAGGAAAAGTCGTGGCAACCGATGTAGTATCCATATTTCGGGTTATCGAAAGACTGTCTCTTCCGTATGGCGCAGTCGATAGAAAGCCTTCTCTTTGGTCTAATGTAGCATTTTTAGCAACAACTAAAAGTGAACCTAGTGTTGATTGTATCTGTCGCGTTACATTATCAAGCTCTTCAATATTGTTTGCTGGTATTGTTATATAGAAAGAAAATTCATAATATCGCTCAATCCCCTTTACCAACTGTTCTTGTAGTGCCCTTGCATCTTCAAGTTTCGCCGTTGTGGCTGGGTCAACAATTTTACCTCTTTGCATATCAGTTGAGAGCTCTGCCTCCATTTCAGCAATTTTACGGCGGAGATCGTCGAGTACTGATTTACCTGCAACAGGATATATATAAAAACTCATATCCAAAGAAGAATTAAAGTTAACAACCGGTTCAAGCCACCCTGGTGCAACAAATCTTGGATATCCTGCAATAAAGATTGTTCTGTAATAAACGTTGTTTACTTTTATGTGATTAAAATCGACTTCTACATAATCTGGTGCAATAGCATCATGTAAAAGCATCTCCCCACTCGCGATTGTCAAGTTTGGGTTCGTTACCTTTGGTTTAATTTGTTTATCGTCTTTCATATGTCTTTTTTTACTGCTGGTGGCTCAGGATTGTTTATACTGTAATACAAATCTATTAATTCTTGTGTGTTTAATGGCTTTAATTTTAAACCAAGTCTCCCCGCCTGTCTTATCAAATGGTCTCTTTTAGGGAATAGAGTTACTTTAGCTTTTTTCACAATGTAATCTTTTGGAAATGGTAAAGGCCCTTTTTTAATTATTGTTAAGGCTGATTTTGCAACACCAAGCTCAAGCTGGTTGAATGGAATGATGATAAAAAACCTTTTACCTAAAACTGTCTTTTTCTTAATCGATTCTGTTATGTATTGTCTATAATCATCAGTGATTGCAGCTAATTTTGGATTTGTTATTTTGGCAGACATTTCATCAAAATATTTAATATAAGCAGAAATGTTTTTTCTTTGAGTTCTGACCATTATTTGTATTGAAAAAGAAAGTGAATTAATTAACGCAGCATAGGCTGCAACAACAGCACCTTGCTCTTTTTCTGAAAGTAATCCAAAGTTTAAAGATGACGTTTCCATGACAAGTGCCGCCCCACCGTCCTTATAAAGAACTATATCATCAACAATATCAGCAATTGGTAAATGGTCTTGAGTGGTTGATTCGACTGGTATATCTGGAGTGCCAAAATATGGTATTTTTGATATGAATTCTTTAAATTTTTCCGTGAACGGTGAGGTTGGGTTATGGGTTGAGTCATTTTTTGTATTAGGTGTATTTTGTTCCTTGTTCGCCACTGATTGTATTTTTTGATCTTTTTGCATATTGTTGTTATTCATATATTTTTACCTTAAATTTTAGTCCCTTTGATAGCTATTGCTGGTATCATTTCACCTTTTGCTTCAAACGAAACAGGCTCAAATTTGAAGCCTTCCTTTTCAATTGTGATTTCATATTTTCCGTTTTGTAATGACGTGACAATGATAAAATGACCTGCACGGTTACTTTTTAACGCTCTTACTGGCCTACCGTTTGAATCCTTTATTTCTAGGATTGCTCCTTCAATAATTTTTCTATCCTGATCCATTACTTGGCCAGTAATTGTGTTGTTTGCGATAGGTGGAGATGGAGGAGCCGCATCAATTGAAAATTCTGCAGTATTTGAGGTTATTGGTTTTTCATTAATTTTTTCTGTTTTCAATTCAGTTATTTGGACATGTGTATCTAATTTTGCAGGAGCCTCTTCAACCACCAATTTAGGTGCAGACTTTGTAATAACAGTTGGGATTTGTTGTGGAACAGAAAGTGGAGCTACTGGTGTTGCTGTGGCAGTAGGTTGTACTATAGGCGTAGTAGCAAGAGGAGTGTTAAATGAAACAGGTGCGGTCTGAATATTAGGGGTAGGCAAAACTACAACTTTTGGTGTACTAACAGGAGCACTAGATATATTCCAAAGCCCACCAATTTTTTGTAAAAACGTTTTTTCATCATTTTCTAGTTTTGCTGTATTCTTTTCTACTATTGGGCTAGTGTTGGCAACTGTAGTAATTGCAGGAGATACTGCCTCTTCTGTAAAAAACACCGGCGGTTTTTCAGTCTTCTTCCAAAAGTACAAAGTAGGGGAGTAAATTGATCGAAAGAAGGCCAAAATCCATCTTTCAAGTGGTCTTTCTTCAAAAGGTAAAAAAGCAAGTGCCGCCCCAATTCCAGCAGACAATAAAATTAATGGCCACTTAATTAATGGATATAGGGGAGTGGAGTAAAAAATTAAAGAAACAATAACTCCTCCAGCCACTTGAAAGAACTGTTTCAAAGTCATATCTCCAACCAATTTGAATTGGTACGAGCTTATTTGTTGTGGTATTGGGTGTTGTTCCATGTGTCGAAGACGCAGTACACAGTACAGAGTACTTAGTACTTAGTGTTTTCTCCTTTCATGTTTTTCATTAATACTGTTAGCATTTTGTTTACTACGAAGTAGCAAGCTTCGCTTATTTCAACTTTCATTTTTTCCATTGTTTTAACTTCTTTTTTTATTTAAATCTAATAATATTTCAAGCCAATATTCAGTCTCAAAAGATGATCCTCTGGCAATTCCAACAAATTGTTTAAAATTTTGACTATAATTTCTACCAAATCCTTCGGCTAAATTCGCTCCAACCGAACTTATTGCCCTAAACAATTGATTGAACAAAAACGTTTTTGATCTATCTAATTTATGTTTACTAAAGTACTTGATTACATCAATAGTTAATGTTTTAGACTTTTGAAAAACAATCAAATCTTTATAACTATTAACCATAACTGTGCCTGTTTATTTCTTTGTACTAAGTACTACCACGAAGTGGCAAGCTTGCTTATGTACTTTGTACTGTTTTAATCGTACTATGTGAAGCTTTTGTTGCAACTTGCTTGATGTTTCACAGTGTTTTCTAAGTACTATGTACTAAGTACTCTGTACTGCTCATGGTGCAACTACACCAACATTTTCACAAAGTGGAATGAGAGGTCTAAAAGGTGTTAAAATACAAATATGGCACAAACACCAGAAATCGAAGGACCTGACGGCGAAAAGTGGCATTCATGGCTTGTTTCTGACAAAGATGAGGTTGCTGGTATCAAAAGCGATAAGTTAAGAACTCACATAAGAATTTTGGCAAGGCGACCGGATCTTATGAATACGGCTGGCCACCTTCAGGAAGTACACGGTGACATTGAAAGTATGCTTTTGAGTGGCGAAATAACAGACGAAGATACCGCGCCTTGGTTGTCAAGAATAGCAATGAGACATGAGCAATTGGTAGGCGAAGAAAGAAATAACCAACCTCCAATAATAATTCAGCCTCCTCAGGAGCGTGCACCTGCGAGAGATCAGGCACTGTACATTGGCGCAGTTTTTCACCGTGGACATTTAGAGCCTCTGCTTGTTGCTCCAGAAATGGTCGAAATGTTGGATGCAACTAAACCTGCTGATAGAAGAAAATTTGTATTAAGAAATATCTATGCTTTTGATAATTTATATTTGAAATCTACAAGAATGTCGGCAGGCTGGTTGAGTGCTGCCCAAATGTATGAGACTGATCTAAGAGTTGCAATGGAAAAAGGTGTGAGAGTCCCATTAGCGGAAGTTGAAAAAACATATAAATTTATTCAAGCAACAATGGGGGTTACAGCTTCTGCCAGATCAATGGAAATATCAGGGGGATCCTTTGATGAATATGGTAGGGTATTAACAGGTGGAGATAAAGGACCAAACTCTTCATGGCAGGATGAAAATATAAAATATTTGCTTCATGCTGACACTGAAAAGATAGCTCTTTTGCTGAATGATCCGACAATTGCAGAATACTACAAAAAGCTTATGTCAGATGCCGGTTTGTCCCAGAACGTAAATTCCGAATGGCACGGTGATAATCTTCAAACTCCTAGCGAATTAACTTTTTCTAAGTCAAAGCAGTCGATTGCACAACACAGCCAACTTGTTGGATATTTAAAAGACATGTCAAGTTTAGGGGGATTTGAGGGATACATAAATGAAATTTTGCTACGCGAAGTTAATGTTTCTGACTCTGATATGCGAATAAAAAAGGCTGCCGCAAGGATCGCATGCGATATTTTTCTTGTTGATAAATACACAAGATGGTCGAGTGAGGTGTCAGATGCATCTGTTGTCAATTTAAAATTGCAACCTTGTGTAGAATGGGGAGGTGACCCACTTGATGCAGTGATCCATCCTACAGGGTTACAAAGGATAAAAGGGGTTTATAGTGGTTCTGACAGTAAAGTTTTGGATTTAATTGATGAAGCTTTTAGACCTACTCAAATTTATGAATCACTTCAAAAGAAGCATTTGAGAATTACAGGCAAATCATTAAGCCCGTCAATAAGACCTCCGTTTCCTTCCATGGTTACAAACATCAAGACATTAGCAAGATATACACAAGCACTTGGAAAAATTACTGGTGGGCCAATGGCACCAAACCTCTCAGTTTGGGGAGGGCCTGCAATGAATGATCTTGCAGAAGCTGAACGATTAATTGCCCAAGTGTACGGTGGCCAAAAGATTGACGATATCCCCGATGGTGCTAGTCCGACCGGAACAAGAAAATATGAAGTTGGAAAAGAAATTGCTGGAGCCTCAATAATTACAATATTTGAAGCAAAGGCCCTTGCTACTTCTTTGGAATCTTCTGCACCGGGATCAGCGGATGTGGCTCAAATGGTCTTTGATCCTGACAGCAAAACAAGACCCTTCTTTGAAGCAAGAACGTTTCTACTTGGCCAAAACTTAAATTATAAAGGGGGGCATCTGGAAGCACTACAAGGTGGTGATTTCAATTTCGTAATTGCAGGCAATTACTATGCACAAAAACATTTTGATGAGCTTATGAGATTAATACAAACAAACGATCAAACAGGAAAAGTAGACATTAAAAAATTAAATGCAATAAGCGGAGCGTTAAAAATAGGTCAGGCTATTGCGAGAGCAGCAGGATTAGTGAGGTAACAACTCTTTATTCTTGATACCACTCTGAGGTTCCTTGTGAATTATTGATTGCAGACGCGTCTATCTTTGGATTTTTATTTATTTTAAAACCCCAACTTGTAGACCAAGCCTTACCGATATCTGCAACAGCTGACGAGGCTCTCAGCGCCCCAGTAATTGGTTGAGTTGCTTCTCCAATGGCACTTCCAAAGTCAAATTTGGCGCCCATAACAAGCATTTTCATGATATCAACTGCTTTTGGAATCATTGTCACAAACATGAAACTTACGGCTAACCAAAGTATCCCTGCCATATCCTCAGCTGAACCTAAAATAGGCGGTGTCCATAAACTTTGTTCAGATGAATCAAGCATCCAGTCAAGCAATCCAAGTTGTGCAAAAACTGATTGACCTGTGCTTGCAGCAAAGGAGGCAACTAAGGTTTTTAGTGCAAGAAACATAAATAATCCGGTTAAGGGAAAAACTAACGCTTCTGCTATTATCTTTTTAAACCACACTCCAAAACCAATCGTAGGTACTAGAGCCCCAATGACTATTTGAACAGGCGCTACGACAATTGAAACAAACAAACTAATTAAATTCTTTAGTAATACCCATGGAACTTTGATTGTGTACCACAACATAAGTATAAGAACCCAAATTGACACCAGGATCATCAATAATGAAGCTAAAAATCCATATACTGACAATCCGCTAATTGTACCTAAAAGTGACCAAATGGCAGCTAAGAAAAACATAACAGTGTATCCAAACATCCAAAAGAATATGTAAAAAGCTCCAACACCTTCTGTTTCGTAGCTTGGCACAATAACTTTGTATGCATCTGCAAAAGAACCACTAAAACCCGCTGAATTCATTAAGGCTGATAGTAAACCTCCAACTACATAAGATAAATCAATGACAAAACCGGCAATAGCATATGAGAAAGTTGCTAATATTAAAGCAGTAAATACTTTTGGAAGCGCAGATTGAACAGAAATTACAAGTTGGGGTGATAGTTTGACTCTAAACATAATCATAAACGCAAAAATTATTACAACCAACACAGTTAAAGCGTAAGCAATATCTCTAAATCCTTGCCAGTAACGTTGAAGTCCGTCCACCGCACCGAAACCAAAACCTTGTGCGTTTACAGTAGATACGATTGCAAACTTAGAATTAATTTTTGATAAATACTTTATTCCAGACAGTGGTCTGTTTTGGAAATCGCCAAATATTGATTGACTAAAACCTAGATTTTGATTGCTGCTTGCAGAAGAAACTGGTACTGCACCAAAAAATTCAGAAAGATCTGTAATTATTTCAACTGTTTTTTGAACACATTCAACATCCTCCTTAATATTTGTTCCTACTGATGCTGCCGCCATAAGACATGAGGTGGCAACCTGAACTTTACTGCCCAAAAAATTTATAGGAAAGGCAAAAAGTGAATACAATATCCATTGTACTTGTGCTGCAGTATATCTTTCCCCAAATATTTCAGATGGTGGAGATTCGTCACCATACACTTTTGAGTACCAGTCAGTAAATCCTTGGTTGTACCAAGTACTAGGAGCCTCATCTGCAGCTTTGGCAACTGCAAAAGGCATGGCCATGGAGTTCAAAAA
>CAZGHY010000003.1:0-39283 GCA_964526015.1 uncultured Gammaproteobacteria bacterium | reverse complement strand
ACCGAGAGGGCTACAACCGAGAGGGCTACGACCGAGAGGGTTATGATAAAGATAAACTTGACATCAACAACAAGCCGAAGAATTGATAAAAATGAATGGAATTTAAAACAAACCAAAACATTATGATTAAGTCTTTCTTAGAACTATATAAAATTGACCTAACTCCGTACATCCAATTAAAACCAACATTTTATAAGGATAAAACTGGTAAATCACAAAAAAAGCCAAAGGAAGAATGGCTTGAATATATAGAGTGGGCTAAGGTTCTTGAACTATTGTATGTATATGGTGCAGAAGATGTTGAGTTTAGAGGAGAAATTCACGATAAAAAGAAAAATACACTCCGTATTTGCCTAATTATAGATGGCAAGACAACTACTACTGATTATCCTATAATTGATGGTAATACAATTATAACTGAACCAAATCAAATGCAAATACACAAAGCCGAGTTAAGGGGCTTCGTAAAAGCAGTAGCCATAGGGACAGGGCTTGGGTTATCTCTCTGGCAAAAGGAAGAACAATTAACTGATACTCTTTCAGACAATACAACAATAAAGGTAAATGCAAAGAAATTATTGCTTGGTGCCGAAACAATGGATGAACTGTTAAATATATGGGCGTCCATATCTGAAACCGAGCAGGTGCGTTTCAAAGATATTTTTTCACAACAAAGAGAATTTTTAAATGGTTAATTTTAATAACTACATATTTCGCTCATCTTTCGTTGGGAATATAGTAAGTGTTCCTAAACCACTTACCAAAAATCAAATGGAAACAATGTTAGCTTATAGGGACAAAGAAAAATTAACCGAAAAGCAACACAAAGACCTTATTTCATTGGAACACAAGAATAATGAGAGTAAAGAGTATAAATTAACAGAAGGAGCCAAGAAGCTATTAAATAAGATTGTCTTCTATGAAAAGCATGGAAGGATTAATTTACTTGAAATGGACACCCTGGAGAAGGGAAATAGGGTAGAAAAACAAGCAAGGGATTTGATGACAAAAGTTTTAGGGATACCACTTGTAAAAGACGATGAACGAAGGACAAACGAATGGGTAACAGGTAAAAGAGATATAAATAGTTCTGATGTTATATTTGATATAAAAGCCAAATTTGATTTTGATAGTTTCAATTCATCGCTATTAGATAGCTCAAATGAAATTTATTTAAGGCAACTTGATTGCTACATGGAATTGTGGGAATTGAAAGACGCCATACTTTGCCATGTGTTAATAGATACCCCAAGTGATATAATTATAAAAGAGTTGAATAGGCTGCAATGGAAGAATGTTGTATTAGATTTAGGACATAGCAACTTCATAGATGGCAGCATAACCTCTGACGATAGTATAGAGTTGGTAGTTTCAGAGATAAACAATCATATTTACACACGGGAAGGGTTACAAAATTTCTGTGATGAATTTCAGGCTATAAAAATAGAATGGTTCAAAGATTTCAAAGAAATACCTGAGAAAGAGCGTGTACACATGGTTTCTCACAGTTTTGATAAGGAAAGGATAGAACAAAGAAACGAATGTATAAAATTGGCGAGGGATTACATGGAAACTGTACAACCAATAAACAATATAATAACAATAAATTAAATTTAACAAAATGGCAACATTAACTACCTTATATTTGAAAAAAGAAATAATAGATGTTTTGAAAGTAACTTTAGAAAAAAAGGACTTGAAGGGCATAGAGATAACAATAAATATAAGCGATGAGGACAATAAATTTGGGCAAAATGTAAGTGCCTATGTGTCTCAAAGCAAGCAGGATAGGGAAGAAAAAAAGAAAAGATTTTACATTGGAAACGGTCGTGTAGTATGGACGGATGGAAAAATTTCAGTTGCTAAAAATACATTTGAGCAAGAACAAATGGGAGATGACCTACCATTTTAAATATAAAGCGCCCCTGTTGGTTAAACAATAAGCCCGAAGGTGATGGGGCGTTTCTTTGGTTTGAACGCCTTCGGGTTTTTTAAAGTATATTAGATAATAAAAAATGAACTCAGAAAGCAAATTAAAAGAAGTATTTTCATTATTTCAGGCTAATGAGGCAACATATCCTGTTCTTAAAAATCCTTTTTTGAAGGATGGAAGGGTGTGGGCTACAGACATGCACATGGCTATTTATGTTGACGAAAAAGATTGCGACTTTTCGTATAAAAACGATTATGAAAGAGATGCTCCAAATGTTACACGCCTCATAGAAATTCCAAATACAAGCAAGATTTTAAACTTAAACGAAGCAGATTTTGAAAAATTAAGGACAATAGATGAGGTTGTTAAGGAAATAGTTCCTTGCAATACATGCTTTGGAAATGGATTTGTTGTTTGGCGTTTTGGGAAATTTAAACGTGAAGACGATTGTCCAAATTGCAATGGAGTTGGTCATAATTTAATTGAAAGAAAGACAGGTAAAAAAGAATTTGGACACTATGCTGTAAGGTCTGGAGATGCTTTATTTTCAATTATAAACATTTACAAACTAATACAAGTTCAAAAGTTGTTGGGTGGAGATGTTGAGTTGATTTTTGAAGGAAATAACAAAACCTCTCAATTTTTCAAAATCAATAAATGTATTATAATAATAATGCCAATTATTTTTTCAAGTGATTATTGCCATGAAATTTTAACTATAAATTAAATTCAAATGAAAAAAACTAAATTTTTATCAATAATAATGCACTTGATTATTCTTTTAATAATCTAATTATTTCATTAATTCTATTAAATGGAAGACGCTCTAATTAACATATCAAAGGCAGCTATTGAAGGCAATAGATTAGAAGTTAGAAGGCTTCTTTCGGAAGGAGTGAATTATAGAACCGCATATATTTATGTAGAGCGATTTTTTCAAAACAAAAAAGCAAGTAAATTGATAATTGATGAAGGACTTTGCAAATGTGGTTTTAAAGCTATTAATTGGAAAAAAGAACCTATGTGCGCCGATTGTCTTTTTCAAGAGGCGATTAGTGAATTTCTTTTTAATAAAAAATAAAAAAATGATAAACAAAAAGTTGTTGAATGAAATTATGCAAGATTTGTCATTTTGTGGCAAGTATTCTGATTTTTACGAAATGTTGCAGGAAGAATTAGAAAAATATTCTAAAAAGCAAATTAAAGAATTAAAATGTGTTTTGAAAAGTGTGTATCCAAAACTATCAAAAGAGATAGATGCTTACGATAAAATGAGAGTTTTATATGAATATTCAAATATTTTTTAATATCTATGAAACGAACATCAATAAATTCAAAAGCGAAACCCTGCAAAGGTACTGGTGATGCCAAAGGATGGGGATGTGGCACTCCTGTTTTAGAACGTAAATACGGGCTTGGTCTTTATTGTTGCCTTAAAAAATGGATGCTTCAAACAGACGAAGGGGAGAAACGTATAAAACAATTAGCCAAGATAGGAGAAAGAAAAGAAGAAAAGAAAAAGAAGAAAAAAATCGCCAAAATGAAAAACAATGTAACTAAATGGCGAAATAAAACTGAGATCAAATTACAATTAATAGCCAGACTAATTGATAAAGGATTGCCTTGCCCAGCGAGGGGGCATATCAACTGCCAAATACACGGCGGTCATGTGCTATCAAAAGGAAGCACTAAAAGCGCATCTTTAAACATTCATAATATTCACCGCCAAAGCGCACAAAGTAACAAATGGTTTAACGATGATGCTCTTTTCAGGGATGGTATAGGGAGGGAATACGGGTTAGATTATTTAAATTTCATCTTATCTCTTAAAGATACTCCAACTTTGAAATATAACAACAAGGAGTACATAGAATTTTACCAGAAAGCCCTTGTAATAGTTCACACTCTTAAGAAAAGAAACCGCACTTACAACGTTAAAGAAAGGATAATAATGCGAAATGTTATCAATAGGGCGATGGGAGTTTATTCAAAAGAAATCGCATATTTTGAATACAAACTTTAACAAAACTTTAACAAAAATAATTTGGCAGGGATGTAATCACGCCGTATCTTTGTTTTATAAGTTTAACCAAAAAAACAATAACCATGAAAAATAAAGAATGGAAAGTAGTTGCTTCTGCCGTGTACTACACAATTATAGATGAAGATGATAAGCTAATTTGTTTTATGTCTTTAAATGAAAAAGATAAAGCCATTGCTGAATATATATGTATGTTGCACAATTCTGAAATCATAAAAAACATTGAAGTATCTTTTGAAGAGGTAAAAGCGAGAAACTATGAAAGCAACTGAATTAGAACAAATTAAATCAGCCAAAAATTTTGAGCAACATCTATATTTTGAAAATAGAATAGATAGTAGAGAGTATGCAATAAATAGGTGTATGAAAGTTTTAGGCATGATTGCAAGACTAAAAGATAGGGTTGAAAGAACAGAAATTATGTGCGAAAATTTGTATGGTAGAAACGATGAAGGTGTTATAATGGCAAGCAATATTGAGTTTAAAATTCACAAAAGAGCCTTAGAAATGATAGAAAGATTAAAAAAATATTACAATTTTTGCGTATTAAGAATTAGAATGTTTGAGTTAAAAAATAACATTTAAAACAAACAATTATGTTTTTTAATAAAGAAAAACAAGAAAAAAATAAAATTGAGTATCAGGTTTTTGCACCACCACCACCTAAAGAAATTGTTAAAATAAAAATAATGTTACGTCAAGTTGAAATTTGGATGAATGCTCGTGAAAAAGAACTTGCCAAAAAACATTGGATTTTGATTTCAGATGAATGTCGGAAATATGGCATATAACGTATCGGGGCTTTTAGCAGCAGGGGATTTATAGCACTGCTTTTCAACCTACAACCAAAGCTGATTAGAAGCAACAGCTTAATTAAAGTGCTTCTGCCCCTATTGCTACAAGCCCTTGTTAGCAGAAGTGGCGGCCAATTTACAAGGGTTATAATTTTAAAACATAATAAAATGTTAGAAAGTAAAAAATGGGCTGAAAATCAACTAACCGAGGCCCAAGCTATTGAAATAGCTAAAAGCAATGTTTGGAAAGATTGGACTTCCGAACAAGTGGTAAGGTTTCAATTATTCCAAAAAAGGCTATGTATGGATTTTAGCCATTTTCATAAGTGTATATCAGAAGTTCTTGGTCGCCCTGTTTTCACTCACGAATTTGCATTTAGAGACGATCTGATTAGAGAATATTTAGGAGATAAAGAATCTCCCACATTTGAGGACATTATTAATTTAATTCCCGAAGGAAAGCGTCTAATTATTGGGGTGTAGCCATTTATGCTAACATTTTGATAAATAAAACAATAATTAAAATTATAGACAAATGAGAAACTTAATTTTTGCAGTAGTAGCAATAGCAAGCGCAGGTGTAGGCTCTGCTGGAACGGTTTTAATATCAAAAGCATTTAAGCCCAAGATAGTGGTAAAGACAGAAAAGGTAACATGCCCAGACGCCATTTCTTTATTATCTCCTAATTTTGAAAAAATGAATAACAAAAAAGCCAATTTTACATATTCTCCTCAACTATCTGGTGTTACAATAGAATTATGCGGAAACGATAGTTTATTAATAGATAAAATAGCTCAGGAAGTGGCGAAAAGAATTGAGTTAGAAACCAAAAGAAAAAAACGATAATTTAATTACAATGGAAAAAATATTTGAAGAAATAAGAATAGAAAGGGAAAATCAAGATAAAAGATTTGGTAAACAAAACTACCCTATTCTTGACCCTATTTTAATTAACAAACCTTCTGAAAGAATGTGCGATGAATATGAAATACCAACTGAGGATAGAGCAAGAGAAATATTAAACATTCGTTGTACACGTGGAGACCTTACATATATGCACATTCTAATTGAAGAAATTAGTGAGATAGCTTGTTGTGGTTCAAACACAAAAGAATTAAGAAAAGAGATGATACAATCAGCTGCTGTTTTAGTTGCTATGGTTGAGGCGCTTGATAGGAATGGTAGATAATTGTAACATTTCGTCAACAGAAATTAGCAATTACAGGAATGGTACGCCTTAATTACAATTAGATAAAAACAATTATAAAATTAAATATCATGGGAACCTATTTTAACGGAATACACATAAGCGGTAATTTTAACAAGCTGACAAACCGAAAGCCGAAGAATTGGATTTACAAAGGATATAAAATAATAGTTACATTTCCTTTTAAATGGCGGCACAAAATAGGAAAGGTTGAGTGTGATTGCAAATTTTGCGAGGAACATTATCAGCCATATAAAGGCGTTAGTTGGTTTCATTCCAAGGACTGTTCGCTTATGAAATATATTAATAGTCGCCCCCAAATTTGCAATCTTAATCAATACTATGGTAAAGACCTATCTCTAATTTCACAAACAGAATGAAAGAGAATTTAGTACACAAAGACGGTTATATAAAAGCCATTGAGTTCAAAGAAGGTGAAAAGCATTACAGAGTTGTTAATACCTGTTCTGGCGGCTTCAGAGTTTGGGAAACAATAGATACCATAAAGAATTTAGGAACAGGTGCCCGCCGTCAATTTACAAGAAAAGAGTTATATGATAGATTTAAACAAGTAGAATTATTAAAAAATGAAGACAAGTACAGTAGAGTTCGTAAAAGGAACGTTTCCAAGCAACGATAAGTTAATAGAGTTCATGGAAGAGAACCATATTGACGTTCAAGACCTATGCTTTTTTACAAGCCACGCCAATCAAACAGTAAAAAAATGGGTTACCAGTAAATCAAAAGTACAGATGTGGCGTGTGATTGAAATTATCAATAAATTAACAGAAAAAATGAAATGAAATGAAATTATATTTGTTATCTACAAAAGGAGTTGGCAATTTCTATTTAATTGCCAAAAATCCAAACGATGCGGAAATGAAACTGAAACATCTTCTTAATTCATCTGATTATGGCTTTGAACCAAGCCGAAAAGTTTGTAACATACAATTAATTGCTGAAGAAGAAGATAGTTTAGGTAATTGTCCATTGGTAATAGCTGATAGTTAAAATACTTTATTATAAAATAAAACTAAAAAATATGAGAATAGTAGAATTTTCTGATGGAACATTCGGAATACTGGCGAAGAAATTCCCGAAAGTTTTTATTGATTTAAAAGATTTAGAATGTAGGTGGAAATCAAATAGCAAATACTTTCACTATTGTAAAGGTACTAAAGAGCGTGTTTTTGAAGTCTTTAAAATATTTAATAGCGAAATTATAAAATATCACGAGCCCAATGAACTCATACATTAAACCATCAGAATTAAACATATCAGGCGACCCTATACCAAACGAAGTCGCCGATAAAATGGTAGAGCACCACATAATACCAATGAACGCTGTACGGGCAGCTTTAGGGCTTCCTGTGTGGGCTTCAGAAAAAAGCGGTTGGCGACCTTTCTGGTGGGAGAAACAGAATGGCAGGGATGGAAGCAGCGAACACGTATATAACGGAATGGGCGCAGTTGATTGGACTTGCCAAGATTTTCAAAAAAACAAAGATAAGTTTTTGAAACTCATCTCTGAACTCACAAGTTATAACCGTATAGCTGTTTACGCAACTTTCATTCATTGCGATTACAAACCAACAAAGTCAGGTAGGAGAGAGTTCTACACATCTAACTCAAGCAGCCAGTGGAAGTTTGTTAAATTTATTGATTAAAAAATGGAATTAGGTTTAGAAAAAGGATGTATGTATTGTAAAAATTTGATACATAACGAGGCGTTGACAAACTTTGAGTGTAAATTACAACCTTATTTGAAGTTAAAAAACATAGGTGTATGTATGCAAGCTGAAATTAAGGAAACTGGGGACACTTTTATTGTTGGTAATTGCTTTTTATTTGAAGATAAAAATTGATACACTTATTATAAATTTAACAATGAGATTTATAAAAGAAAATAAACAGCGTGCCGAGATTGGTTAAACAATAAACCCCGTCAGTTTGGCACGTAGTTTTCATGGTGCTGGCGGGGTTCTTAAAAATAAAGATATGTTACTAACATTTACAAAGCCAAAATTTGAGGGCTTAATAAAACAAAACATCAAACAACATACGATTAGAGCCGATAAAAATAATCGTTGGAAAGTTGGAAATTCTATTCAATTTTGGAGTGGCAATCCAAGAAATGTACACGCAAAAAATAAACCACATCAATTTGGTACTGGTGTGTGTTCCAGAATTTTACCTATTGAAATTTATCCGACACAAAACTTGATTTTAATTGAAGGTTATAGATACGAAACAAATGAAATTTTAGATAGGGTTTCAATTAATGACGGATTTGAAAACTGGCAAGAAATGAAAACATTTTTTACAAATAATTTTGTCGGAAAAATGATTTTTTGGAAGGACTGCGTTTGGTTGTAGGATTTCCGATAACGCTTCACGGCTTTGCGTTAGTGCCGTAATAGAATTACTAACGCTCAAATTTTAAACTAAAGTTCAAATGGAAGAAAAAAGTTCAAACCATGCACGAAAGCAGGCATTACGCAAAACCGATGTTATGCGATGGCTGGATTACCCAGAATATCAGCCTAATGTCGGAGATGAAGTTGTTATTTGCTACACTTCAAACAAAGAACTGGGGTTGCAAAAAAGGGAGTTGGTTGAATGGACATTCAAGACGATGAATAATTCAGCAAATAACCCTAACCTAAAGTTCAAGTGGTTGCGTCTGCCATCTATCGCAAAACAATTAAATAAACGCAACTCAAAAGTTGATGTGAAAACTTTAACAAAACTTTAACTAAAATAATTTGACAGGGATGTAATAACGCTTTATCTTTGTCCTATGTTTAACCAATTAAAACTTACCACAATGAAAGCAACAATTAAAACAATCAGCATTGAAACTTTAGCTGATAAAATCAACGGAAAATTATGGGTTAAGGGAGACTTGAAACGCATCTATGTTGACGAAGGATACAACACTAAAAAGATGTCAACTAAAACGTATGTGTATCAAAAGAAAGATAGCACCTTCGGAGTTAGCTGCAAAATTGAATGTCCAAGTCAAAGCATATCTTGGATTACATCACAAGAGGATGAAGTTGTAAATTCCTTAATAAAGGAAATTGATGAAGTTATTGAGAAATTCGGTTATGAAATTGAAACACCTGAAATTCAAACTGAGTTAGATACGGAAGAACAAGTTCAAGGCTATTACATGAGATGGCACGAAGTGAGAGTTGAAATAAACGCCTATGGAAAATTAGCCTACCGTAAACGTCAAAAAGTACATACATATAAAGGTGCTATTTCAAAAGCGCCTGCTGGTTTCGTAGCTTTAAATGACAATCATTTTATACAAGCTAATGAAATTGAAAGAAAGGAAACCCTTTTTGGATTTGGCGAAACTCCAAATTTTAAAGACTAATGAAAATCCCAAGAATAACAATAGAATTTGATAGGCTAATTTGCGAAAGCGAAAAAGCCTATCAATTCAGCATAAATGGAAAAGATATTTGGATGCCAAAATCATTATGCTCAAATATTTCAATTAAAGGCAAAAGACTTTTAAATGGTGAATGCGGGCATGGAACTGTAAATATTGCTCCTTTTAAATTTCAAGAAATTACTGGCGTTATTCCGCAATCTCTTGATCAACTCGTTATAAATGAAATTGAAAGCAATCTTGAGTTAAATCAAATACCTGATTATAATATTGATGAGCCTAAAGGTATTTGTCTAAAGGATAAGCAAGTTGATAAAATAATTAAGATAAAAAGATTGCGTTGTTTCTTCGTTTATGGGCAAATGAGAACTGGGAAGACAGTTATCGCCACAACAATAGCTGAAAGCAGATATAATTCAGGATTTATAAATAAGATAGTAGTTATTGCTCCATTGCGAACTAAAAAAGTATGGCAATCGCATATTACAAAGCCTTTTCATTTTATTGCAACGGAGCATTTTTCTAATATTCATACTCGTGATAATATTTCTTTTGATTGCGACAATGAAACTATGGTAATACTTGATGAGAGCCATCAAATAAAGAATGTTGGTATTATCAGAGTTGAAAATATTATCAGACTTACAAAAGACGCTGGACATAAATGTATTTTGACAGGCACACCGATTGGTAAGCACGCAGGAGACCTATATTATCAATTTCAATTCCTTGACCCAGCGATATTGAATTACAATAGTTATTCTGATTTTTCAGATGCTCATTTATTATATGGTGGAAGGGAAGGAAAGACGGTAGTTGCCTACTCCAATATTGAAGAAATAAGTAAAAGAATTTCTCCATATACGGTAACAATGAGCCGTTCAGAAATGGGTATTAATAGAGAAAAGATTTACCAGGTTGAACCATATCAAATAACCAACAGAGAAAAGTATAATGATCTAAAAGAAAAGTATGAAAAATACTATGAGCAAAATAAATCAACTGCTATTCTTGGTTATATGGTTAAATTACAACAGTGCGCAAATGGTTATGAAATAAATGACGAATATGAAGTAGTGGGTTATTATGATAACGGCAGAATTGAATGTTTGAAATCATTATTAAAAAATAATTCAGGAAAGCAAATAGTCATTTACTTCAAATATAATGAAGACCTTAAAGATATATCTAAAGCGCTTGATATTCCTATTTTATCTGGGAAAACTAAACAAAAAGTATTTGATGATATTCTTTTTCAATTTAATTCAGGAGAATTAAAAGTAATAGCATTACAGCAACAATTATCAATAGGGTTCTCCTTGCGTTCAGCAGATATTATGATTTATTATAGCCGAAAATTCGGTTCAATTTCATCTGCTCAAAGTGAAGATAGGGCTTGTGAAAGTGTTGATAATCCACTTTATATAATTGATATTTGTGCAAAAGATACTATTGACGAACTTATAAAATCCACTATTAACAAGCAGTTTGATATTATCAACCTTTTTAAAAAAGAAATAAAAGTATGAGAGTAAATGATAACATTAACTTATTTTCCCAGATTGGAAAAGAAGAAGTAGAAAAAAGGATTGCGGGTCTTAATATTGAGTTTAAGCAATTAGAACAGACAAAAGGAACTGAATATTCAGAACTTGTAAAAGAACTTGCCATAGCTGATAATTACGCTCGTAGAGCAGCAAGAGATAAATTCCAAAAAAAGAACTCGATAATTATGCTAATTGATGGCGAATTTTCAGGGTTTGGAATATTTGAAACCGATAACAGAGCAAAGCAGTTTTATGTTTGGCAGATTGCAATTACTGATAAGTGGAAAGGTAAAGGTCTTGCTAAAGTTGTTGTAGAAAAAATGCTAAATCAAAATAAAAAGCAATACCCAGCAGTAGTTACTGTTTATGATAAAAATGAGGTTTCGCTTGGTCTTTTCAAATCTTGTGGGTTTGAGGTTTACCAAAAGAAAGGTCAAGTTTATTATATGACCAGAGGCGGTATAGTTGACGGTGTCGAAATAAAAGCCAATGATATTGCCCGAATAAAGAAACTGCTTGGAATTAACCCTACAAATATTTGGAACTCTGCTAAAGGAGAATGGCGAATTGAAAAGCAGAAATGGAATGAGCTAATTGAAAATGCAGGCATGTTAGCTGGAGTTCCTAATCCAACGTATGCAAGTCGTGAAGGGTGTTGGCAAAAAGATGGTGGACTGGCAAAATTCGCAACTGGAGAGGCTTTAAATGATGGTGCAAGCGTTTTAGACCCTTTCGTTTGTGAATTAGTGTTAAAATTATTCATGCCTAAAAATGGAAAATCAGTTTATAATCCTTTTGGTGGTGGGGTTCAAATGGGATTTGTATCAGGTTTTTATGATTATGAATATTTGGCTACGGAAATACGTCAAAATCAATGTGATGCCAATAATTCTATTTGTAAAGCGTATCAGATGAAAAATATAAATTGGCTATTACATGATAGCTCAACGTACTTTGATGAAAGTAAGAAGTTTGATATGATTTTTACTTGTCCACCTTACTATTTGGTTGAAGATTACAGGGATTATGACAATATAAAACCTGATAAAGAACTGAATGGATTGAGTAGTTATGATGAATTTAGAGAAATGCTTTTTAAAGGCTATGAAAACGCAATTAAAATGCTTAATGATAATTGCTTTTTCGCTATAATGGTCGGAGACAGTCGAGACCCTAAAACAGGAGGTTATTATTGTGTAGAAGCTGAAACAGAGGTATTTTTAAAACAGCAAGGATTGCACGTTTACAATAGAATAGTTTATTTGGAAACTCAATTTACAAGGGCTATGCAAACGAAGTCAACAATAAAAAGCCGTAAACTTCCGAAGTGTGAGCAGAAAATAATACTTGCATACAAAGGGAATACAAATAATATTCAATTACTTTATGAAGACATTGGAAGACTTTAAACCCTGATTTTACTGTGGTAAGTTTTATCAGGCTGGCGAATGGGGCGGGTGCCAGTTGCGCCCCTTTTTTTAAAATAGTATTGTTATGACTTTACAAACTTTAACAAAACTTTAACAAAAATAATTTGGCAGATATGTAAAGTCGCTGTATCTTTGTCCTATAAGTTTAACCAAAAATCAAAACCATGAAACTTCAAGAATTAAAAATCGGACAAACAGTTTACAGAGATACAGATGGAAAAGGAGTGGTAGTTGAAATTGTCGATGAATTTGACGTTAAAGTTAACTTCGGTGAAACTACAATAAGATGTATGGCTGTAACTTTAAAAAACAAACCAATAGTTAAAAAAGTTAAAAACTACATGAAAGAAGTTAATGAAGTTGAAGAAAAAATAACATTTCAAACCATCTTAAACGAGCTAAGCGGAGCTAACCGCATCTCTACCCTTTTCTTTTCGCCTGAAAGTATTTATGTTAAATTAGAAAAATTAGCCCTTCAACAAAACCATTTTTCAGGCGATATTTTAGAAAGAGCGAGAAAAAACCCAAACGCCTTCATTTCCGAAAAACAAGCCTGCATAGTAGCTTATTTCGCAAAAGCAAACAATTTAATTTAACAAAAGCAAAAATAAATTATGGAACAATCAGAATTTAATGAAATGATTGAATTTTTGCAATCAACTCTTATTTCAAAATCAAGTCAAAAAGTTATTCCAACAAAAGAGGCAATAAAGAACTCTGAAGACCTTCTACTCTCTTTAAAAGAAAGCGATTTAAATGGAGTTGATGTTGAAATTAATGCAACACATAACGGAACGATAGTTATTGATTTTGAAATAGGTGAAAAAATTTTTTCAGTTGAAGTAGGAAAAACGAAAATTTCTTACTATCTTAGCAGAAAAGATAAGTATCTTGAATTTGATGACCTGCCAACGCATGACCACAGGACTATTCCTTACATAAAGAAGTTTATACTTTTCTTCTTTAATATTGATAGCAAAAAACATAAGCAATGCCAATAAATTACAAAGAATATCACCCTAATTAGAAGAATTATACAATTCTAATTTAGACTAATTCTAAATAAACTATTATGAAACAAGAAATTAACGGCGGAAAATGGATTATGGAAATTGAAAAGGATGACTTTCAACTATGGGGAAGCAAGTGGTGGTGTGATGATGGAGATGGGGCTGACCTTATCATTGAAAAAGATAATAGCGGGTTTGAGTTGTTTTGTTTTAGCGGCATAGCGGCAAGCAAAATACAAATTAATACCCTTGATTTCGGCGTACTATGGCGAAAGGCATTTGGGGAAGAATTACCAATAAACAACTATACACACCTTCAGCAATGCGTAATGATAGCTGATTGGCTTTGCTCCTTATTTTGCGAATGGAAAGATGTTAGTAGTTATGAAAGAATATAAAATGCGACCATATTTTTAATAAAATTTAGTAAACATAAAACAAATATGTTAAGCGACATGAAAGAAATTCACAATCCTGCTATGAGTATAAGATGCACTTGTGGGGTTACTTACTTTGATTTAGACGAAAATACTTGCTTAGCTTGCGAATGTGATTTTTATAAATCCTATGAACGTAATAGGTTTGGTGATAAAGATAATTTTGAGCAGGATGAAGATTATTTAGAACGATTATAAACAAACGACAAACAAACGAGTATGCCAGGTGGAAATAAGAATATAAAGCCAGAGGATAACACGGGCGGATTTCACAAAAACCCGCAGAATATCAACAGGCAAGGACGTCCGAAGGTAAAGCCTTTGCGTGAAATGATAAATGAAAGTCAAGACGAGTATGGTAACACGATATTGGATGTTCCTAAGAAAGAGTGTAAGGATATAATGAAAGATGGGGAGGAATATGTGCGGATATATTTGCCGAACAGGGAAAACATAATGAAGAACTTGCAGGAAAAAGCGGCAAAAGACGTTAGGTGGTTTGATAGTTACGCTAAAATTATGGGAGAGTATGCGCCTGTTAAGACAGAAGATGTAAGCAAAGTTAAAGAAATAGCCGTAAAAATAATAAAACCAAAAGAAAACGATTAAATTTTTGATATGTATCTAAACCGCTTCGGGATGAAATTATTAAAACTGTAATATATGGGAGTTTTTGGAAATTATAAGGCAAAAAATATTAAAATACCAATTTATGATATAACAATGTATTATGGCTATTGGGATATGCCAGAGGAAAACGCCGATTTAGATAGTGGATTTTCTAAAATTGTTGTGAGAGATATGGGTATGGTTGTAATTGATATGCCATATAATAATTTGAAAAAAATTATACTTTTTGGACAATTACCTTTTATAGAGGCTTATACAATGAGTGAAAACCGACCAATTAAAAGCAGGCACAAAAAATTGATTAGTCTTTCAGATATAATTTCAATTGACCCTATCATTTTTATATTAAACACTCAACCAAGACCAGATACCTCTGGCGTTATATGATATTAAACCTACAAGCATCAGTAGTTTTTGAAAAAACGTGGAAAGCCATTCACGAGGTAGATGCGAATGGCGAGCGGGTTTATGATACAATTATAAATGAAGGGTCTTCTCGTTCAACTAAAACATGGAGTTACTTTCAATGTTTATATCTTTACGCTTTTGGAAATCGCAATAAGCGAATTATAATTTTACGGGATACAAAAGAGGACTGCCGTGATAAGGTTGAGCCTGAATGGCGGGACTGGATGCGAGACCCAAACAGCAGGTCTGCACAATTAAAGAGGGGCGAAATAAGTGATGCAGAGTACGATGACTTTATGAGTTACGAAGACTTGACTTTGTATATAGAAGAAAACAAAACTCATCATACTTATACATTCAAAAACAATAGCACGATACAATTTACAGGAGCAGACGATGACACCCGAATTATAGGAAAAGGGTCGGATGTCATTTGGATTAATGAACCTTACTTATTTTCAGATGTAGTTTACAAAGAATTGAAACAGCGATGCAATGATTTCGCTCTAATTGATTGGAACCCACGAACAAGCCATTGGGTTGATACCCTTAAATTAAGGGAAAAAACTATAATGATACATTCTACTTTTTTGGACAACCCTTTTTTAAATAAAACAATTAAAGATGGACTTCTATCTGCGAAGCCCTTATCTCACAATTACATTTCGGGGGTGGAACATGTGGACTTAAACGCTCTTTTAAATTTGTCAACAAAGGATGAAGTTAGAGTAGTAGTATCGGATTTGCCACCTAAGAAGGTAGAAGAAATTGTATTGTGTTGGACAAACGAAAAAGAAAAGACCGCTAATTATTGGCGATGGGAAGTTTATGGGCTTGGCATTAAATCGGAGCTACCTAACAAAGTATATCAGGGTTGGCAGCCGATTACCATAGAAGAATTTGAAGCAGTAAGCGCATCTATTTATTACGGCATGGATTTCGGTTTAACTTCGCCTACTGCCTGTGTTCGGGTAAAGTATAAAGACCGATGCCTATACATAGACGAATTGTTTTATAAGCCAGGTAGAGAGATAGCCTCGCTGCCCGAACAATTAGAAGCCGTAGGAGTATCAAAGAAGCGACCCCTTATTTGTGATAACCCACTTTCAACGGAACCTCAAAAGATAGTAGAGTTACACAATGCTGGGTACAGTTATGCAATTCCAGCATATAAGGGAAAGGGAAGCGTAAGTAGCGGTATTAGCTTAATCCAGCGTTGTAAGGTGTACGTTACAAAACGTTCAACCAATATTTGGATTGAATATGAAGAATATAGTTTTGGAAAGGATAGGATGGGGACGATTGTTGACGAACCAATAAAGGGTAAAGACCACTCTTTGGACGCAATTAGGATGGCATTTAATTATATGCAAATAGAAATGTCTATATCTATTTAATTTGCATATTAAAAAATCATTATATTTGCAATATGGAAACAAAATGTTTAAACTGCCAGAGGCACTTAGGTTATGAAATAGAGGGTGTCGTTTATTGCAAAGGGTGTAATCATTATAATGTTTTTGAAGGTAAAATACAACGTGTATTTTTGAAGTATTTTTTACCAAAATCATATCAAAACAAACTTCATAATTCTTTAGAAAAGAAAATGGGCGACCAAATTAAAACATAGCAGATTTAGGCTACATATCACGTCTATTTGGACGTAGGGGAAACCGCCGCAGGTATCGGGTAGAAGTTGATAGTACTGGACAATACTACTATTGGTTAGACGGCACAGCAGACCTATTAGATGAAAACTACTCTACATTATTTACCACAAACGTAGCCCTATTTACAGTATTAGATACCCGCAGTAGGGTATTCTCACAAGGTAAATTAGAAGTAAGGGACGCCATTACTAAAAAACCTATTGAAAACGACCCTCTTTACAACTTACTAAAATCCCCAAACAATCAGCAGGCAACACACGAGTTTCTATACAACCACCTACTTTATAAATCGCTGGGGAATAATTATATAAATGTAAAGAGTTCAGGCGACCCACATAATATTAATAGTGTTAAAGCCTTGTTTTGTTTAAATCAGGACTTTATAGACTTCCAAAAGACAGACAAGGTAAACAAGTTTCTTTTTGCACCCAGCGAGATACGGGAGTTTGAGCAAAAAGAGATAAAGTATAAACTCTATGATAACGATGTAAAAATACCCATAAAAAATTTAATTATATACAACGACCTTCCAGCTGGAATTGTTGATACCGAAAATATAATACAATCCCCATCAAGAATTGATAGCCTTATACCAGCCCTTTCAAACATTCATTTAAACCAGAAATCCAAGAACATCAATTTGAAGTTTGCAGGCAAATTTCTTGTTTCAAACGAGCGCATCTCAAATCAGACAAACGTGCCGATGGAGGAAGGGGATAAGCGGGATATTGAGAATAACCTATTCAAAAAGGATATTATAGCCACAAACCACTCTATAAAATCTTATTCCCTTTCAAATGATTTTTCTAAACTATTACTTGACGAAACATTTGCTGGCGATGCTATGAAGGTAGCTGCCGCCTATGGGGTGAGTAGGGATGTATTGAATTACTATGTGGCTGGGGCATCTACTTACGAAAACCAAATACAAAGTGTTATAAAATGGATACAGGGCGATATTCAATTTGAAGCCGATGTATTTTCCACTGGATTAGCGAGTTATTTCAACTATAATAATATGGGCAAAGAAATTATTATGAGGTATGACCACTTGCCAGTAATGCAGGAAGTTGAAAAGACACGCATTGAAAAAATGAAAGTAAAGGTAGAAGTTTACAAAAACCTTATTGAAGTTGGTTTCACTCCAGAAGAGGCAAAACAATTAGTTCAACTAAACTTAGACAAATGATAACAACCGAAACAAAATTAGTAAAGAAATATGCTTACAAGCCACACCACATTAAAGCAGACGTAATGGATGTGGACACTTCAAAAAATATGGTTTCAGGCATCCTAAACACCTACAATTATATAGACAGCGATATTGATATGTTAATAATGGGGTGTTGTGCAAAATCAATATCAGATAGGGGTGTTAATAGTAGCGCAAAGGCTAAAATACAACATTTGCGAGACCATAAACTAACAACCGATAGTATTATTGGCAAGTTCACCGTTTTAGAGGAAACTACCTACAATGGCAGGGAAGTACTTTCATTTACATCAAAAATAATAGATAGGAGTATATTATTATTATATCAGGAAAAAATTATAAATCAACACTCTATTGGATTTAGATATGTAGATGTGGCATACGCAAAGCGAGATAGTGATAATAAAAATGAAAGTGATTTATATGAAAAATATACTTCAATGGCAATAAATCCTGAAAAAGCAGAAGATTTAGGTTATTTTTTTGTAATAAAGGAAATAAATTTATATGAAGGTTCAAGTGTTGTTTTTGGAGCAAATAGTGAAACTGAAGTTATTGGAATAAAAAGTAAAGACCCACATACACAAAAAACATATTTATTAACTCAACTTGAATTTTTAACAAAGAATTTTCGCAATGGTCAATTTAGTGATGAGCATTTTAAATTAATAGAATTGCAAATGAAACAAATTGAGCAAGCAATTATAGACATTGAGCCCCCTTCTTTAAAGAGCACTCTTATAATGGAGCCGCTACAAGAGAAAGGCGAAAATGTTGCAAATTTTTATAAACAATTAAAATTTTAACAAAATGACAGAAACAGTAGAAAAAGCAGCCCAAGAGGTGCAGGAAAAAATAAACGCACTAAAAGCTGATGTTGAGAAAAAAATAGATGCCTCTGAAGTGAAAACACAAGTAGAAGCGTCTAAAACCGAATTGTCAGCTAAAATAGGAAGTTTGGAAACCGAAATTGTATCTTTACGAGAGCAATTAAAATCAGAAAAATCCGAAACAAAAGGAGATGTTTTCGCTGAAATACGAAAATACTTTTTGAGCGATGAACGAAAACAAACAAGAGAAGAAGCGCTTGGCAAACGAAAAGAATATGGGCGTGCATTTGAAATTAAAATGGACACCTCCGATATTATACCTAATGTTGTAGGCGGTTTTTCACCCTTACTTGGAAATTTTGTTGATACACAAATTCATAATATACCTAAACGTAAAACATTTATGTTAGGTCTTATTAGTGTAGAGAGGCAAATAGGTGTATCTCGCATTTGGTATTCTGAAAGAGTAAACGAAACTGGAAACGCCCAATGGATTGCCGAAGGCTCACAAAAGCCTTTGATAGAAGCCCAGTGGGAGACCGCCGATGCGCCTACACAAGAATTAGCTGAATATTGGACAGTTAGTAATACTATGGCAGAAGTTGCGCCTGCTGTATTGGCTGACTTTCAAAATCATGCTGACGAACTAATAAACGTTCAACTTGATGAGGACTTGTTTAATGGTACTGGTGTAGGAACTGAGATTAGTGGTATTATAACTTTAGCATCTCCTTTTGTTGTGCCACCTGCTTTGGCAGGTTATTACCTAAACCCAAACATTTGGGACGTAATTCATGCCGTTGCTGTTTCTATTGATTTAGCTAATTTTAATGGTAATAAAACAATAGTATTAAATACTACATGGAGCGCAGCTATGAAGGGTATAAAAGGAACAGACGAACATTATGTAGTACCTCCTTTTGTTACGCCAGATGGAAAAACTATCTCAGGTATGAGAGTAGAGTTTAATAATATTGTTCCTGCTGGAAATATTTTATTAGGAGAATTAGACCGATTTAAGTTAGTTATAGCCAGCAATCTTAAATATGATGAAGCTTTAAATGGAGAAGATTTCCGATTTAACAGAACTTCATTTAGGATTTCAGGGCGTTTTGGAACGTATCTACCAGCCTCTTATGATGGTTCAATAATTTATGATAGTATTGCTACCATACAAGCCGCTATCGCAACACCATAACAATTAAATTAAATAAAAATGTCAAAAACAGAAGTAGTTAAAAAGTTGGGCATTGACACCAATGATCCTTTAAATGCAAAAGGCATGGAAAGGATTTTATCCCCTAACAAAAATGAAATTCGCAAAGAAGATTTAGGTTTTAAACCAGAAGACATTGTAAAGTTGAATAAAGAACTTTATGATAAAAATGAAAAAATATCAAGACGGGAACGAATAGAGGTGGAAATAATTAAAGACACCCGTTATTTAAAAGTAGGGGAACGACACTCGCCAAGTGTGGCTATTGCCAAGACTTGGATTAAAGAGAAAGTAGCTAAGAAAGTAATGAAAGAATGATAATTAACACTTCATATTTCATAAATGAGTTGGCTATCCCTAATATTGGGGCTAATACTCCTATTGAAACGGGCAACCAAACACGATTGCAGCGTTGCATAGATGTTTATGAAAGAGAAGTATTGATTTACGGACTTGGGAGGCAGTTATACGAAGAATTTATAAGTAATATAGACCAGAACCCTTTGAGTGTTGACTACGGTAATTTAATACTGGGTGCAAACGTGATATGGGAAAGGTTACTATTGGGGTACACCTACACCATAGGAAGTACAGACTACTACTGGAATGGGCTGCGCTACACAATAGAAACCAGTGCTAACATTATCTATAAATCTTTGATAGCTTATTACGTGTATGCCAAATACGTGGAACAAAACGTTTCTAATTTAACTGATTTAGGGGTTGTGGCTGAAAACGCAAAAAATGCGGACTTAGTAAGCCCATCCCCTAAAGTAGTTTACGCTTGGCGGGAATTTTACAATATGTACGGAACAAACGAATGGAACTACGATAGACTATTCGCCAGACCCGTTTACGAACTTTTGAATGTAACCAATACAGGAGATGTAAGTTTGTTTAAATTTCTTACAGATAATAGAAGCGATTATCCCACATGGCGATTTACACAATTAGACAATAAAAATTCGTTTGGAATATGATATTACCAGAACTTCACATACAAGAAATAATAGGTTTAATACCTACTTACACTCTTGACGAAGATACCGATAGACAATCATTACCATTAACGTACGGATTTGGAGACCACAAAACCCTTTTACAGGAGTTAAAGCAAAGAAGATTAAATCAAAGCCCACTATACCCGCTTGTATGGTTTGTAATGCCATTTGAAGAGGGACACTATGAACCAGAAGTTGAAGTGGACGAAATAACCCTTATTTTAGCAATAAACACCCGAAAAGAGTGGCTTAATCCACAGCGTTATCGTGAAACGTTTCAAACGTATTTATTACCAAATTTAGAACTAATAAAACAAGCCCTTTTAAAAGCAAACAATTTTAGCATTTTCCCACTAACACAAATTGCAGGAAGAAACAAATATTTTTCTGTTGTGAAAAGACCCAATTACGGCGACCCAGAGGAATTAGATAAATTTGATACCTCACAAACAAGAAATAAAGCCACCGAGAATAAGGCTACCGATTATTGGGATGCAATACAAATAACATTTAAAGGTCGTTTCAAAGAAACCTGCTTATTACCAATTATTTTTAATATACAAAATTTAACACAATGGCAGTATTAATAAATTATGTTAATTGCGAAACACAGCAATTAGGAACAGGTATAATAGAATGTATGGCTAACATAGATTCTGAACCAATAGGATTTTTTCTTGTTGATAAAAGATGGAGTTTACCAATAGCAGACCCATCTGTTTTTGACATTGACTATCTTTTAGATAGAATACAGGATAGGACGTTTATACCGTTCTTAAATCGGACAAATTTTACCCAAAATACAGAAGATACCGTTTTTCAAACTTTTGATAGTGGTATAAAAGGTAGGGTACGTCCTGGATTTCCTGAATATTCTTTTGAGTTTGATAATGGGCTTTACTTTCAAAAAGCGTCTTATTCCCACAACTCATTTAAACAATACAATATTGTATTTGCGTTTGGAAATGGTGCTCTTTTATTTGCCCGTACCGTTGATACATTAAGTATTACAGGATTTGACGCAGGATATGTTGATACGGCAACCTACAAACTGAAAACAGGCTCTACTATTACCAATACTATGGTATCTTTCCAGCTTACCAATCCTGACCAGTTTAACCTACGGGCGTATCCTTTAGATAGTCAACAAAGTCAAATAGATTTATCCCAAATAAATGGTAGAATTGATGTAATACTTACATTACAAACACCTTTAGCAGCAGCTACTACATTAATATTTTCAGCACGGGCAGCAGCGAATGAGGCGATTGATATTTTGGGATTATCAGATACTGATTTTAGGGTAGTAGGAACAACTGGAAACATTACCGCTCTTGTTTATGATAGCGATACCAGACTTTATACCATGACCCTAAGTGCTGGTGTAGCTGCCGCAGAGGATATTTATGTACAACTGTATGACGCAGCCTTTACGCCAGACCCTGTACCCGCTATTCAATTAGCAGGAGAGATATATGCTGGAACATCCAACACAGTAACAGTTCTTTAATAAATGGGGGCGCAAGCCCCCTATTAAAACCAGAAATATGAAAATAGGAAACCTTTCTTTATCAGAAAATAAGCTGAAAGAATTATCCGAATTGCCCGAAAAAGAATTGAGGCAATGGCTTAATGACCAACACCTTTACAAAGGTATAGCGACCTCTATAAGAGATAAAAAATTGAAAGATGTCATCCATACGATTAAGCGAAGCCAAAAACAGGCTCCAAAGATTGACCCTACAACTCCTACAAAACGAGGTAGAAAGAATAATAACGAATGACCCAGAAATAATACAGGAAAAGGTAGATGAGTTCAAAATAGGCGAATTACCTGACGGCTCACCCATAGGGCAGTACAGAAATGAAAACTATCGGCTTTTTAAAATACAAAAAAACCCTTTGGCTGGTGGTAATGTAGATTTAATTCTAACAGGAGCATTTACTGAAAGACTTTTCCCTGAAAGAATAAACAAAAATCGTTATAAATTCAATAGTACTGATAGCAAAACTGCCAATTTAAAGGCAAAATATGGCGAAAATATCATGGGACTAAACGAAAAAACGTTCTTAGATATTCAAAAAACCAAGTACGCACCGCTTTTAATAAGACGAATTAAGCAAATAACCAACTTATGAGGTGTGAAAATTGCAATGAGAGCCGTTCAAAAATCACAGAAATAGCACGAAAAAGCAACAAACAATACGTTATTTATAAAGAAAACGGGGTAAAAAAGTTCACAAGTGCAAATAATTACAGGAAATTGGTTGAAATGGGCGCCGTTAATGCAGCCGAAGCCGAAGTTCACTATTTGGGATGACCTCTCTATTCCTGCAAAACTGTTTTACAGGATAGTAGAGGAAAAAAACCACTCGCTGTTGGTTATTTCTGGTAATCCAAATGAAAAACAGGTAGAGGATGCGTGGTTTCGTTTAATTGACAAAGTTTGCGAGGTAAGGGATGACCAGAAGCGAAAAACCGCCCAAAAACAGGAGCTAAACATAGTTATTTTGAGCCTCAAGATAAACTATATCACCAATGTATTACGGATTTTGTCTTTTGCCTATCTAACTAAGGAACAACGGATGCGCCTTATAATTATTTTGGGAAAAAGAGGCATCAAAATAGACCCCGAAAAAGACAATTTAGACGAGATAAAACGGGTATTAGACAAGGATTTATCAGCGTTGCAGACCCGTTTAAAGATAGAACAGGATAGATTAGCCGATATGACCAAGCCAACTGCCAAAAAAACCACCTTTGAGCGGGTTTGTGTGGAATTAAGCCGCAGTTTTCAGTTTTTTGTAGGAACTGGGATGACTTTGGGCGAATTTCTGGCAATGGAACAAAGCGTAATAGAAATGACCGAAAAAAGTAAATAATGGCAGATTTTATAGAAGTAATATCGCAGGAAACGTTTAATCAGACCCAAAAATACCTTTCTCTTTTGGAGGAAATAGACACTTCTATTGACAAAATAAATGCTTCTGCAAAACAGGCGCAATACCCAAGTCAGGCTAAGGCAGTAATTGAAGCCACGAACAAAGAAATACAAAAATCAAACAATGTAGTAGAAAAGAGCATCCAAATAAAGGAAAGGCAGCGATTAGCAGAATTGAAGTTAGCCAGTGATAGGGAAAAAACGTTTGATAAATATGAAAGACAACTAAAAAGAGAGGAAGCGGCAATAAGGCGAACTGAAGGTATTTATAACAAAATACAACAGAAAGTAAACTCAGTCTTATTTACCTATAACAATTTAGCCGCTAAACAAGAGTTAGGATTGAAGTTGAGCAAACAAGAGGAAGCACAGCTTATAAAAACAGAGGCTCAATTAAATAAATATCAAAAAGTACTTTTATCAGTTGACCAACGAATAGGAATAAATAAGAGGAATGTAGGAAATTATATAAGTGGGTGGAATGGATTAGGTAACTCAATTAATCAAATAACAAGGGAGTTCCCTAACTTTGCCATAAATGCACAAATAGGAATTTTAGCATTATCAAATAACATCCCTATTTTAGCTGATGAGATAAATAGATTAATTTTAAGAAATAAAGAACTTGCCGCACAAGGACAACCTGTTAAAAGTGCATTTTCTCAAATTTTAAAGGCAGTTTTTTCGTGGCAAACAGGACTTTCTTTAGGTATTACATTATTTACTATTTATGGTAAAGAAATAGGTGAGTTTATAAGTACCCTATTTAAAGGAAGTTCAGCATCCAAAAGTTTCGCAGCCACATTGGGCGAGGTAAACGAAAAAGCAGCCGAGTTAGCTGGTCAAGAAATGGGTACATTCAAAGCCCTTACCACTGTGATACAAGACAATACCAAGAGCGAAAAAGAGAGATTAGCAGCTAAGAAAGAATTAAATGATAAATACCCCGATTTTAACGCCAAAATATTTGATGAAAAGAGAGCTACTAACGAGGTAAACAAGTCTATTGATGATTATATTGTGAAATTAGGCAATAAAGCCAAAGCACAGGCAGCCCTTGCTATAATTCAGGAAGAATATATCAAACTAATAAAACAGGAGGCAGAAACCGAAAAAGCGAGGGCTAAATTAACAAACATTGACCCTTCTACAATAGAAAATGAGGAAGAGCGGACAAAAGTAATAGAAAAGCAGGCAAAAGAGGTAAAACGGCTAATTGCTTTAAACAAAAGTAGAGAGGATGGTAATAAAGCTACTCCTGCAACCATGCAAAACTTCAACGTATTAGCCAGACCAGTTGAGGTTTTAAACAATTCATTAGAAAAAGAGGCGGATATACGCACAAAAATAAACAACCTTTTAAAGATTTACACCACAAATATTGATGAAAGTACCATCACTACAACCAATGCAGCAAAAAAAACATCTACCGCTCTTAAAGGTAGTATAAGATGGTTAGAAGAACAGATAGATAAATTAGAGAAATTAAGGGATGAAACCGCCTTAAACAGCACTGAATACGAGAAATTTACAGAAAAAATAGTAAAATTACAACTTGCTATTGAGGCAATAAAAGGGCTTCAAGATGCCATGCCAGAGGGATTGGCTGCCATATCGCCAGAACAAGTGGATTTATTGAACAAGGCAAAATCAATAATGGATGGCTATGTTAAGAAACTTGATGAAGCCGCAAAAACAACGGGTTCATTGCAGGTAGCAACTGATAAATTCCTAAACTCATTCTCATTTGGATTTTTAGAGCAGTCAGGGCTTCCGAGCCTTACGAAATTTTTTGACGGCGAATTTGAAAAGATATTAGCTGGTGCAGAAAGTATGTCTGAAAAGTTTGCTGTTTATTTCACAGCAATAAGTGAGAGCGCACAAGAAGCATTTAATTTCATAGCTAAAGCGTCATCACAAAATTTTGAACAACAACTTTTAGACGCTGAAAAAGCAAAAGATATAGCTCTAAAATTTGCAGAAGGAGACGCAGATGCAAAAATAGCAATACAAGAACAATATGAAGCTAAAAGACGTGAAATACAACGGGAACAGGCAGAGCAGCAAAAGAGATTAGCTATTTTCAATATTTTAATAAACACCGCACAGGCAGTAGTAGCGGCTTTAGCATCTGTTCCGCCAAATGTTCCTCTTTCTATTGCCGTTGGGATTATAGGAGCATTACAGGCTGGTATTGTAGCAGCTACCCCTATACCTGAATTTGCGAAAGGAACACGAAATTTTAAAGGCGGTTTAGCCATTGTAGGGGATGGTGGGCGCAAAGAGATAATACGAACACCAAACAATCAATTTTATGTAACGCCAAATAAAAATACATTAGTAGATTTGCCAAAAGGATCAGACGTGTACAAGAGCATACCAGATTTTGAAGCGAATTTAAACAAAGTAGTAAAGTATTCCCAAACGTCAACTTCCATGCCTAACTTCAACTATCAGGAATTTGACCGCATTTTTGGAAAAAATTTAAAGAGCCTGCAAAAGATAGATTTCACGATGGACAAAAATGGATTTAGCATTTGGATGGCAGGGGAACACAGCCGCAGGGCAATGAAAAACAATCGTGTAACCTTTAAAGGACAACAGGTGTAATGGCAGAACCTTTGGACAATGGTAATGTAGAGTTATTCCTGAATTTTATAAATGATGGGACTGGAATGGTATTGATAGATGAGCCTGTTGGTTTTGATGCAGCTAATTTTGTGTTACAACAAGACGATGACAGGTACGGGCGGGACGTTTCGTTTGCAGGAGGCGATATAGATTTGGAATTTGACGAAAATCCAGGACGCTATGAAAGCCCTTTAAATAAACTTCTTTTTTATAATAAAATTTATGGATTTGAAAGCCAAGTTGAATTTATAATAAGAATAAATTATATTGATTATGTTATTGGAGAATTAGATTTTCAAACATCTACTACAAATGATTTGAGTTATTTTAAATGTACAATTATTCAACAAACAAAACAGGCTTTGTTGAAAAGAAGATTAGATATTAAAATAGATTTATTTTCAAATGAAGATATTGATGGAAATATAATAACTCCTATATCTACAGAGCCAATATTTCTAAAAAACAATCCAATATTACAACAAAGTAGTTGGTTTGCTCCAACTGAATATAGTGCCAATTTTTTTGCAGGTCAACCAGCTTTAGAATATAATTTTATAAACGCTATACAAACATCTGGAATAAAAAATACATTAAGTTATTTCCCAGAATACAATTCTCCAAACTTCATGCGATATATAACAGCACAAACTAATTTATCAAATGTTGTTTTAAATATATCTAATTTAAATGTAAATGAAACTAATATAATAAATATATCACTTTATTATAGAATTGGGTTTGATTTTGACACAGCAAACGAAATTTTATTAGTTGATTTTGGTTCAAGTGATATAATAAATTATAATAATAGTTTTAATTTACAAAATATATTTATAGGTCAAACTGTTTGGATTTATTTTATAATAACACCTCATCTTCTTTCTGCTTCAGGAGTTACGTGGCAAACAGGAGAAATAAATATATCTGTTATATCAAAAGCAATAAATAGTATTGTTAATGGAGTTTTATTAACTAATGCTATTAATCAGGTAATATTAAGTACTGCTGGAATGAATGTAATATTTTCAGATGCTTTTTTAGAAGCCGTAGAAAACCAATATATATTTACAGGTTATATGTTACGTGGATTTAATGGAAGGGCTTTTACATTATCTTTTGAAGATTTACAAAAATGTTGGAGAGAAATAAATGCAGATTATCAAATAATTGATAATAATAATATTTTTATAGGACTGTACTCAGATTTATATAATAATATTGAAATAGGCGCTTTTGAGGTATTGCCTTCTGAGTTATCAAAACATCATAATAAACGTTATACTATCAATAAATTCAACTTTAAATACAACAAATTTGAAAATGATAGAGATGAAAATAATACTATTTATGCTGTACATACTGAAACAGAATGGAACATTCCAAATATTAGAGTAGAGAATAAAAAAATAATTGAAGTAGAATTAATAAGAGATGCTTTTTTATTAGAAAGTACACGTTCTTTCAATATTGTATTAACAAATAGTAAATCTCTTAAAAATGATGATGATACATTTATAATAGATACAATAACTCAAGATGATAATATATTTAACTCCATCTCGGGTTTAATGAACCATACAATTAATAATAGTACCCAACTTTTAATTACAAATGACGGAAGTTTTTCATTTTTAGCTATTGGAATAGTAATTGGTATGATAATTATTATTCCAACAGGATATGAAAATTCAGGTAGTTACCCTGTATTAGAAGTTTATGAAGGTAGTATTTTATTAGATGATAGTATTACAACTCCAACTGAAACAGGTCAATTTGGTACAATAATAGAATTTTATATAGATTATATAAATTTTGAAATTCGCACCAATGAAGGATTTGATTTAATTCAAAATGACGGCGCAAATGGTGCAGGATTTGCGAATTTGAGATTTACGCCAAAACGAAATATCTTGAATTTTTGGGGACAATATTTAAATACAGCGTGCGGCTACAGACAGGACGGAATAATTAGGAACACCTACTACAAAAGCAATGGCGAACTCATCACCCAATTTTCAGGAGGGGTTGTATTAGAAGAACAGGGGAATATACTCGTTTCCGATTTGCAGGAACGAATATTAAGTCCAGACGTTTACAGCGTGAGCGTTTTGGGTGATTTCACCGTTTTTGATGCCATTCAGCAGGGCATACGCAACGATAGGGGATTTATCAGGATAATAGATAACAACGAGAAAGTTGTAAGAATACACCCACAAAAATTAGAGTTCTTTTGGGCGGACAATAGAATAGAAATAAGCGGGGAAGCCAGATTTGAGAGCGATTTTATGACCGTAGATACCATTGATGGAGTATTTGTTATAAACGAGGTAGGGTATTCTACCGATATAGTTTCTGGGATAAATTATAGATTTGTTGATAATTTTTTGTATCTTTACGACAACTTTAATAGGTTGCTTACAAATGCCGTAAGATATGATTTTGTGATATTAAATGGAATAATACATACCAGCGTTATTGAATTAGCAGAAGCCTTAGAACAGTTATGATAGATATTGACTATTCATTTATACGGCTTAGACAAACACGGGAGGAGGCTTGCGATATGCAGGAGCCTCCCCTTGCAAGTGAAAACTACACAGGTCAGGTACACCTACTTCCTTATGATACCGAGCCATACCTTCAAATAACCAATAGCCCAACTCCTGTAATTATAGAGGATTTTTCGGCTTTTTTAGTAGATAGTGTTACGGGTCAGGAATACGATATTACGGCAAACGTTTTTGTGTTTCCTTTTATAGATATTAACGGGGTCGCACAGGTAGCTTTTGAGCTAATTGCGATACCTTATGACTTTGGTGGAAACCCGTGTTATTTGCGTTTTGATAGTGGGCAGAGTTACTACTCAAATTTGTTTCTTTGTACCGTTCTTTACAGCAACCAGACCACCCGTTTTGACTATTGGAACACGGATGTTTATTGGGGAACAGACTACTTTACCTCTAATATGCGGCAATCCATACGATTGAACACCTATTTTGATAATTTCGTGTCGCAGGATGAGCTACCTACTTATTTCAGGATTACCACAAACCAGACGATAAACCAACGAGCTAAGGTAAGCGATTTTTACAAATACATTTTCCCGCAGTTGAACGCTTGGACTGCCAAGCGATTAAAGCGAATTTTATATGGGAATTACCTATATGTAAATGAAATAAGAAGCTATGCCGTGAAAGGTTTTGAGATGCCCGAAAGAGAAGTAGATAGCAATGTAGGAATAGCAGAATTTGTTATAAGCCAGGATGAGGGCGATATTTATGATGTGGAATTTCAGGTTTATGCAGGACTTTTTTACACGCTCTCGCCCGTAAGCGGCATAACGCTTACTATATTAGAGGCAGCCGATTTAGATTTTATTGATGTAATTTTCAATCAGGACGTAACGCTCAACACCATATCGGGGCTAATTGAAAACACAACCACAAGCGATGCATGGGTAATAGACAATACCAACTCAAATATCACCGGCGGAAACACCCTTCGTATTGATACAAGTGGTATCTTTGACAGCGATTTAGGAGTGTATGAAATTACAATAAATGCAGGGGCAATTACGGGTAGTTTTACGGGTGAGTTATCACCAGCGATAACGGGATGGCAGATAATTGTGAGCAGTGGTGGTTTTAGTAATGGATTTAATAACGGTTTTGATATAACTTAGAAAAATGGCAAACATAAACAGGTCAACAAGAAACGCAAATGCAGCCACTAATTTGGCTGATAACATCACAAACGACATAAGTCCGGCGGATGTAAGACAATCAGTAATAGATACGAATGATAGCACATTTAGCTTATTAGATGACTACGCCACCAACACCTTTGTAGGAGTTTTGACAGATGCAGGAGGAACTGCAATATACGCCATTGGCACGAATAATTGCAGGTACACCCGAATTTTGAATGTGGTGTATTTTTCAGCAAATTTGAGCAATATAAGTACAATTGGTGCACCATCGGGTCAATTAAGGTTTAGTGGCTTTCCTACCTTTGGTGGAATATTAAACATTTGCAGCCTTCCCATTTCAAGATACGTTGCTTCTGCTGGTTCAACTTTCTATTCTATTGTTGGAGAATTGCAGGTAGCCGGATATATACATTTTATTTTTCAAAACATACAAGATAGGGACTTTTCCTCTATTGTAAGCGTAGCACAATTTTCGGGTGGCTCATTAAGGCTATCAGGATTTTATTTCGTAACACCTTAAACCTAATATATTATGCCAAACACAGTAATTACTAAACATTCAACAGGAGTATTTAGCGTTGATAACGGCGCACTTCAAAAGATAGATGGAAGTCCAGGAGCCACTACCGAAGGTAATTTAATACACATAAAAGGAAGAAATGGTCAAATTCTTTATCAGGATGTACCCGTTGGGGGAGTTGGAGACCGTATTTTGATTGAAGATTTGACAACAACAATCAGTTATGACCCAGCTACACCATTAGAGGCAATGAGTATATTATATTCTATTGGTTTTTTCACTGAGGCGGCATTCGTAGGGGCTGGTACGTTTGCTGGACTTACTGACACTTTTATAGTAGCTCCAGCTACCCGAAATCTTCCTTTTTTTGACGCAGTTACAGGACGTTGGACAAATCGTTTCGCAGAGATAAACGATATAACAGGATTTAATGTAACTAATCCTATTGTTGTTAATAGTATATTACAATACAATGGAGCGGATTTTGAGAATAGAACAAGTTTAACTTTAAATCAAGATGAAGCTGTCAATCTTGCCTCAATAGCATCTTTATTTAATTCAACAAATTTTGCAAATTTAGATTTAAATCAAGCAGGTTCAATTTTTAGAGTTAGAAATAATGTTGATACAGAGTTGTTTTCAATAGAAAATGATAATGGAAATGCCTTTTTGAGAGTTGGTAGTATGTATATTACTTCAGGTGGTTTATCAGTTTCATCTTCTCTTGTTGCAAATGGTGTAAGTGCAATAAATGCAGATTTATATATTGATGGAGAATTAGATATTACCAGTGGTAGTATTAATTTAGATGATAATTTTGGTATTTTTTGGGCGCCAAGTGGAAATTATATAACAAATACATCAGGAGTATTATATTTATTTAGTACTGATGATGTAGTAATTGAAGCGGAGGATGATGTAATTATATCTGCTGCTGCTAATGTTATTATTGACGCTGAATTTGCTGTTAATGATAATTCATATTTTTTGGCTAATATTCAATGTAATGGCAAAATAAGAGTAGCAGATAGCGCAGTAGCCCCAGTAGCTGGAGATATAAGATATAACAATGGAGCAGGACGGCATGAAGGTTATAATGGTGTATCATGGCAGGCAATGTATTAATAATAAATAATATGAAAACATACGAAATACCAGAAAATTTAGTAATAACTATATTAAATTACCTAACTAAAAAACCACACGGAGAAGTAGATGCTCTTATAAAAGGCATCCAACAAATTAAACCTATTTCTAACGAACAAACAAAAATATTACAAAATGGACAATAAAAATAAATTATCAGAATTAAAAAAACATCTTTCAGAAAAATTAGAAGGAAGAGTTGAAAAGAGAGAAAAAAGAGTTAAATTAGCTAAGGAATTATCAAAAAAACAAAAACTTTAAACAGTTTTAATAAATTTATTGTTTAACAATTTAAAAATAATAAAAATGTTACAAGTAATTGACAACACCTTAGCTAATGTAGCTGAAAATCAATCCATTTCTTTAGAGAATGGAGAGGCAACAATTCAAAGTCTTGAATTAAATTTAACAACTGGACGTTCTAACGCACCTCTTGGAACCTTTGGTGGATTTCGTGTAGCAACATCTGCCGTAACTCCATCTACAACAGATATATCCGAAAATTGTGTTAGAATTTTTAACGTAAACGGGCAGGTAGCACTATACATTAATTGGAATGGCGTAATAACTCGTTTGTTTGTTTTTGGTGATGTGCCTGTTTAAAAAATATGGGTGTATGAAATACTACACCCTAAATTATTAAATAATTTAACAATTAAATATAAAAAATGGGATTTAAAGGACTTCTTTACAGTACTACTTTTTGGACAGCTATTTTTGCTGCTATTTTTGGGGTTTCAGCTTGGATGCTAACCAAAGACCACATAATTACTGGATTTGTTTTTTCACTATTCGCAGGAAGAATAGCCGCAAAGGGCTGGCAGGATGTGGTTAAATTGCGCATTGGTGGAACAAATCCACCACCTGAAAAAGATGACAAATAAATTTTGGAATATCGGGCTATTAGCACTTATCCCACTTAGTGAGTTAAAAGCTATTTTTTACCATGTTGACAAAAAAGTTGATTGGTATTTACTTCTAAATCACAAACGCTGGCTTTGTAACGTAGTTGAGGATTACGCTAATGCCATTGTTTTTATATATGTTTTTCTTTACATGCTTTTAGCCAAAAAAAACAAGATTGGAATATTAATTTTAAGATTTCTAATAATATTGTCAATTCTTGATTTTATACATCTTTTTTTGTTTGATATGCAAACGCTATCGTACGCAAAATATGGTATTGCAATAATTATCTGGTCTTTTTTAAATATGAAAAAATGGCTTTGATAAACTATATAGGTAAAGTAGTTGACCTTCTTTTTGGTACAGCTTGGTTTCTAAACTTTATAAATTTGTTTGGAATAATAAATGGAGTTGATTTATCTGGTAGTATGAGTAATTTAGGGTTTGTATCAACAACAACTTTTCAGGCAGTAGGAATAGTTTGGGGATGTGTTAGGGTTTATAACTCATGGCATAACGGCAAAATAGACCGTGAACGAAAAAAGGAAGAATTAAGACGATATAAACACGAAACTGATAGTTTAATTTCAAATTTTAAGAGTAAAAATAAAGTTTAAATTATTAAGCATCGCTCTCTGCTGAGAAAACGCATTTGAAATTTACCACATCTCCATCATTCCACCAAGCCTCACCAAATTCATTATGATGGTCGGGAAGTTTATGAGGATTATCACATTCAATTTCATATATTATTTTTCTATTCACTTTGATAGCCCAAGCCATCGCACTTACTAATGTAGTAAATCCACGAACAGGAGATTTGATGCAGCCACTTTGTCTGTATTTTTTTGCCTTCCTTTGTGTTGTTACATGATAAAGTTTCATAAAAATAATGATGTTTTTCTTTTAAACAAAGGTACAAATGATTTTTTTGTTGCTCCATTCATTAACAAACTTTAACAAATTTTTAACAAAAATAATTTGGCAGGGATGTAATCACGTTATATTTTTGCCTTATAAAATTAAATGTGTGTGTTCGTGGCAATAAAAGTGAAATTCAAGCCAATGAATGAAGGCAATGTAAATGCCAACACTGACCGTAAAGCCGTTACCCAGTCCAGGACACACACTTAATAAAGTTTAACCAAAAACAAAAACCATGAAAAATTTAGAAAACATCAAAGAAGTATTAGATATTATAGAAGCAAACCCATCTTGTTGGCAACAGAGAGATTGGCATTGTAATTCAAAACACTGCTTCGCTGGGCACGCTCAAATCCGTCTAACAGGAAAAGAAGATGTTTCAACAGTTCGGCGAGACGCCCGTATTTTCTTTGGATTTACAAGAAGGGAAGCGGATTATTATTTTGCAGCATCAAGGACGTTAGATGAATTACGTACGGCGTTGCTGGATTTCTACGGAGAAGACGGCTACGGAATGGACGGCTACCGAAATGGCTATGACCGAGAGTGTTACGACAGAGATGGTTACGACCGAGATGGCTACGATGAAGATGAACTTGACATCAACAACAAGCCGAAGAATTGTTAAAATTAATAGAATATGAGTGTATTACAATGGATTTTTTCGTTATAGATATTGTAACATATAATACTAATGAAAAAAGCGATATTAGAAATTCTTGATGACCTCGTTAGGTTCTCGCTTAGTGATGAAGAAGCTGCCGATAGAATAATGGAATTATTTAGAAAAAGCAATTCTACATGCGTTTCATGTTATAAAATGAAGTTAACACGTAATCTTTGTTTAGAGTGTATTAGAAAAAACAATATAAAATAAGAAAAAATTGTAATTAAAACATGTTCGTAAATTAAAAAACTTTTTTATATTTGTACCAGCAACAAGACATTTAATTTTGAATTTAATAACTAACATAGGCACGGCGGGGAGAGGATAGACTTCTAACTATGGTCTTGTTGCACCCTCCCCCGTTTGTGTCGCTTTATAGTGCAACATGGAGCGAAACTCATTTATCTTTTACCGTAGTTTTTACGAAGCAATATCTGATTTGCCAGACGAACAACAGCTTGAAATTTATAAAGCTATAGCATCCTACTCTTTTGATTTTAAAGAACCAGAATTATCGGGGGTGTCTAAGTCTTTTTGGAAGCTAATACGTCCTAATTTAGAAGCAAATAACAAGCGTTTTGAGAACGGGAAAAAACCAAAGAAAAAGCAAAACAGAAGCAAAGCGGAAGCAAAGCGGAAGCAAAGCGGAAGCAAAGCGGAAGCTAATAAGGATGTAGATAAGGATAAAGAAGAAGATGTAAATGTAGAAGAAGATGTTTATACACAAAAAAAAATTGAAAAGAATGATAAACAAGAAAAGATACCAGACAAAAAAGAGTTCATGGCATACGGAAAAGAAATATTGAAAGATAAATATAATGATTATGAATTTGCATTAGAAGCTAAATTTGATAGTTGGGTTGCTTCTGGCTGGAAGGATGGAAATGGGAGTAAAATAAAATCATGGAGGAATAAATTGCGTAATGTTATACCATTTTTGAAACCATTCAACAACCAACAGAAGAACAATTTTGGTTTAAAATCAGAAATAAGAAACGGAATTTGATATGAATGAAATAACTCAAATAAAAGGAACTATACCACCGCAGGCTCTTGAACTTGAGGAAGCGGTATTAGGCGCTCTACTAATTGATAGTAGAACGATATACAATGTATTTGATATTTTAGTTCCCGAAGTGTTTTACAAAGACGCCAACAAAGAAATTTATATGGCTATCATTCAACTTTTCAATAGTTCAGAAGCTATTGACCTACTTACCGTATCTTCAAAATTGAGGAAAAATGGGAAAATAGATAAGATTGGTGGGGATTTCTATTTAATTCAACTCACTAAAAAAATATCAAGTGGGAAGAATATAGAATTTCACGCTCGCATTTTACTTCAGAAATACACACAAAGGGAATTGATAAAGTCTTCACACTCAACAATAGAGGCGTGTTATGACGAAACAACGGACGTTTTTGAAACTCTTGATAATGCGTATTCAAATTTAAACAAAGTCTCGGAATTGACCTCTAAAAAGCGTGAGGAGGATGTCTCTACTTTGATGGACAAAATTATTGAAAAATCAAAGAAGATTAGAGCAAGAGAATTAGAGCCAGGACTACCAACTCCTTTCCATTCAATAAATAACAATACCGGCGGATGGCAACCCACAGACCTTATAATTATTGCCGCCCGTCCTGGCATTGGAAAAACTGCCTTAGCATTAAAATTCGGTTCTCATCTGGCATTTCATGGGAAACCAGTTGCGATATTCTCTTTAGAAATGAGCGCATCGCAACTTGTCCAGCGCATTTTTTGTCAAGAAACTGGGATAAATTCAGAATACATGCGGATAAAGGGATTATCTTTTGACGAGATAGACCAAGCTAAACGAATATCAGAAAAGATAAAACAAGCGCCACTATACATAGACGAAACAGCAGCAATACACATAAACGAATTGAAGGCTAAGGCAAAACGATTGAAGGCAAGAAATGCGATAGAACTTGTAATTGTAGATTACATACAACTCGTTAAAGCTAATGGTGGAAATAGAGAACAAGAAGTAGCTAAGGTATCAGCAGAATTGAAAGCCCTTGCTAAAGAATTAGAAGTACCTATAATTGCGTTATCTCAATTATCCCGTGAATGCGAAAGCCGTTCTGGATTAGATAAACGCCCTCAATTAAGAGACCTACGGGAGAGCGGAGCCATAGAACAGGATGCAGACGTTGTTATGTTTATTTTTCGCCCAGAATATTATAAGATAGAAACGTGGGGGGATGACTATCAAAACATGAATACAAAAGATACGGCTGAGTATATCATATCAAAAAACCGAAACGGTGCAGCACCAATACGAAATTTGCTTACTTTTGAGAAGGCAAGCGCTAATTTTAAGAATATGGCTAACTCATACGAGGTTACCGAAGATATGATAGTTAGTTTTTAAATATAAAAAAACGAATTATTAACTTTTAAATACAAATCAAATGTCAGAAAAAACAACACTTCAAGACTTTTGCCAATTCTTAGAAAAAGAACTTAGAATTGACTTAACAACAGACCAATGGAAAATTTATCGTGAAGAAAAAGAAGTTGCTCTTACAAATGAGAGAAATCAAATGATAGATGCTTATTACGCTGGAACTGGTCAGTTTGATAATGCAGCACCTATTATTAAACCAAAAGAGCCGAAAGATTATATCAATGAAAAGTATGGTGAGCTGTCGTTTTAGCATTGGCTATAACGTTTGGTGGCTTGGCGAAGTACCGCCTTGCAGAATGTTGAAATTTAGTACAAAGGCTTGTGGCGGTATTTTGCCAAACCACTGTTATAAGCCGTTTTTTATTCGTGTTTGGCTTAACAATTAAATTTAAAAACAAATGGTATTCAGAAAATTAAAAAGAGTATGGTCGCATAACGATATGAACTATATACCAAAATTCAGGGAAACATTTCCTGAACTAAACAAAGTATCAAGTGAAGAAATGTGTGATAGGTGGATTTCGCTTGGTATCGACTTTTATACAGAAGAAAAAACAGAAGTAAAAGGATGGATTAGATTAACGCTTCCATTCGCATTGATACTTTTTATTCTAATGTTTATCGGACTTCCTTTTGCTTTTATCATTACTGGCAAATGGTCTTATGGTAGCGGAGATAAAAGTCGAATATTAAATTGGTTTCGTCAGTTGCGGTTGGTCTAAAATGGCTTATAACGTTCCCACAGCTTTGCGAGGTTGCGACCTCAAAACCTAAAATTCACAAACATAAAATACACTTAAAATTATGAGTAAAGTTTCCAAAAAATCACAGACCAAGCAATCTTGCAAAACTGGTGTTATAGCCAGTGATAATTTAATGGTTTGTGTTTCTGGTGGTCGTTCATCGGCTTATATGGCGTGGCATATTCAAAATTCAGAAAAATACAAGCACTTGAATAAGATTTATGTTTTTTGCAACACTGGAATGGAAAGACCTGAAACTATTGATTTTCTTAAAAACATTGTGAAACATTGGAAAATTGATTTGAATATGATTGAAGGTGTTTATTCAAATGAAATGAATGTGGGTGTTCGTTATAAATTAGTTGATTTTGATACTATGAATATGAACGGAAAGCCTTTTTCAGAAATGATTGAACATAAAAATAAAGGTGTTTTTGATGGTTTGCCAAATCCTGATGCTCCTTATTGTTCAGATATGATGAAAACAAGACCTGCTAAAAGTTTTGCTGATGAAATTTTCGGAGTAAACAATTATAAAAAAGCAATTGGTTTCCGTAAAGAAGATATGCCAAAACGTATTACTTGGGGTGGAATAGTTGAAGATAAAGAACGTATTTTTCCTTTACTTACGGATTTTATGTATCCGACATCTCAAAGCGATTTATCAATATTTTTTGATTACCAACCTTTCAAACTTGAAATACACAACAAATACGGTAACTGTGAATTGTGCTGGAAAAAGTCAGAACCAACTTTGATTGAAAATATAAAATTTGGCACAAGATTTATTGATTGGCATCGAGAACACGAGCAAAAGTATTCATCTACTTTTTTCAGAGGTCATAAATCAATTGATGAACTCATAAAACTTTCAGAATTACCAACAACAGGTAGGCTAAATTTTGTCGATGATGATTCTTGCGTTTGCAATTTCTAATCATTGGCTATAACATGTAGATAAACGCAATTATAACAATTATGAAATTAAAAGAGAATTTGTTGCCTGAAAACCCAAATGAGTTGATAAATTTTATTCTATTGAATGCCATAAGACGGCTTGATAGCGAGCAAATAATTACACTTACAAAATCATTGATAGAGCGTATCCCGAAAAGACTAAAAAAATCGCTTATAAAAGAGTTTTCAACTACACACGATTACGATTTTTCCTTTATTGAAAAATATATAGTATCAAGCTATTTTATTAGTGAGTGTTTTAGTTTTGATATTTACGCTGATTTAGCGCCAAATGAAGGAGATATAGTATTGTTAAATGGTAATTTGTATGAAGTTAAAAGCGTTTGCGATAATACAACTAAACAAGAGCGTGAAGATGGGTTTTCTTATTCAAGAATAATTTTAACAAAACTTTAACAAAAATAATTTGGTAGGGATGTAATCACGCTATATTTTTGCCTTATAATTTTAACCAAAAAATCAAAACCATGAAAAATTTAGAAAACATCAAAGAGGTATTAGATTTTATAGAAGCAAATCCATCCTGTTGGGAGCAAAAAAAATGGCATTGTGGGTCAAAGCACTGCTTCGCTGGGCTTGCCCAAATCCGTCTAACAGGAAAAGAAGATGTTTCAACAGTTCGGCGAGACGCCCGTATTTTCTTTGGATTTACAAAAAGGGAAGCGGATTATTATTTTACAGCATCAAGGACGTTAGATGAATTGCGAACGGCGTTGTTAGATTTTTATGGTAATGACGGCTACGGAATGGACGGCTACGACCGATACGGCTACGACCGAGAGGGCTACAACCGAAATGGCTACGACCGAGAGGGCTACAACCGAAATGGCTACGACCGAGAGGGCTACTACCTAAATGGCTACGACCGAGAGGGCTACAACCGAAATGGCTACGACCGAGAGGGCTAC
>CAZGHY010000002.1:39542-42798 GCA_964526015.1 uncultured Gammaproteobacteria bacterium | reverse complement strand
ATTGCAGTTAAAAAGATTGGTTTACCACTAGTAGTATCGGCAAGACAAAGCCAAGAGGTCTTAGGAACAACTACATTAGACTACAAAGAGTTAAAAGTCGTAGAGTTGATTTCTGTTGATGGTGTTGTTAAAACCTATCAAGATGAAGGTAGCGAAACAGTTGTAGAAATTATAGATTCTGGCAAATCTGCAATTGAAGTAGAACGTGGTGAAAAAAGAGTTAGAGTTGTTGTTGATGGCAAAGAGGTCTGGGTAGGGTTAGAAAGCGTGATGGTTAAGTAAAGTGTTTTAGTACAAATATTGCAGGCCAACTGATCGCGCAAAGTTGTGTCTTGTGGTATTTGACTAAATACTTTGTATGTTAAATATATAGTGAATCGTAAAAGCAAGAAGAAGGCCGATTGGCCAGAGATTATCTTTTCTTGCGAAGTAACGCATTACTAGAATTGTAGTTATGTGCATTGCGGTGACTACTGCAAAGCGTAAAAAAGACAATCCAATATCTAGGAAGTAAATAGGGTTTAAAAAGTAAAATATAGCTTCGGAAAAAGAAAAAAATACACCCAGAATAATGGCTATTTTTGTTGTTTCTGCTTTTTTTGCCAAATAAAATTTAAACAACTCCTCAATTAAATAAGGGTATGGAAAAAAAATTTCGATCAACAAAAGAATAAAAGGAAAAATGAGGGCAATAATGTATTCCATTTAATATTAAAGATTATTCTTCTGACTTGTTGTTTACTGCTTTTCTAAATTCTTTAATAGAATCTGCAATTCCTTTAGAAAGTTCAGGTAGTTTTTTACCTCCAAAAAGGATTAATAGTACTACTGCAATAACAATAATTTCAGGTGTTCCAATGTTTTGTAACAATTTAAATCACATCCTTTCTGTGGGCGGTTGATCGGTTCAATAATAGCGTAAGTTCAAATAATACCACAAGTGGTAGCGCGAGAAGCGTCATTGATAATATGTCTGTTGGTGGCATTAATGCTGCAAATATCATAGCTATAACATAAGCAAAAGGTCTTTGCTTTATAAATGTATTGTGAGCAACAATTTTGAAATCCATAAGCAAACTCATAATGATAGGGAACTGAAAAGCTAGTCCCATAAGCGCAGATGTAACGAGAACCTGACTTAATAATCTACTAATGTCTAGCATGTTCCCGATATTTAACTCAATTGATTTTGAATAAAATATGACGATTACCCACTTCATCATTGTAAATCCAAAAACAAATCCTCCTAAAAATAAAAGGATACTAAGTGGTAAAAGCTTCATGACGGATTTATACTCTTTTTCTTTAAGAGCAGGCTTTAAAAAAGTTAATAATTGATATATAAAGAGTGGTATTGATACGATTAGTCCGATTAATAGAGATGAACTGATTGCCAGATTTAAAAATTGAAATTGATCTGTAAAAACAACGTTTACTCCATCCAGATCAAGGAGTCCAATTATGAAAGTAATTATTTTTTCATAATAAAAAAAACCAACTATCCCAAAAAGTATAAAAACGGACAAAATAAACAAAAGTCTTCTTCTGACTTCAGCAAGTAAGGGGAAATATTTGTTGATATTTTCCTGTATTGTTTTTGATATATCGCTATCCACTTTATTAATTTTTGATTGCTTTTTTAAATTCTTTTATTGATATTCCTACTGATTTGATAAATTCTGGTAATTTTTTGCTACCAAAAAAAACTATTACCAATAAAGATATGATTAATATTTCTACAGAACCAAGACCAAACATTATTCAGCACCCCCTTCCGATTTTATTTTTTCTACTTCACTTTTTGCATCAGTGAATTCTTTTTTTATTTTCTTAAGTTCTTTGCCAGCGCTACCAGCTTCTCTAGCAAGGTCGGTTATTCTTTTACCGCCAAACATAATTGTTAGTATAAGTAGTATGAGAATTATTTCAGGTAATCCAAAATTCATATCATCATCATAATCCAACCAGCCTTAAACGGCAAGTGTTAAAGGGCAGTCATTGGTACAACCATCCAGTTGTTACCATTAAAGAACTCTAATTTATTTGTTTGGAAGTTGTATCCAAATGTCCCTGCTCTTGGGTTAGCAGGTCTTCCTGCATTATTCCATGAAGGTATTCTAGGGTTTCCAATTAGAGTTGAAAGACCATTCCCAATATCCATAAATAATGGGGCATTTTTATGTTTAATAGGGTCTGTTTCTGCCCATAGGTATGAATTCGTTGAATGTGTTTTGCTCAGATTCTTTGATAACAGTGCATTTGTTGTGTGAGAGGTGTTACCTAAAGCTCTTAATAGAGAATCGGTTAAGTGTGCGACAAGGTATACTTTTCTCTTGTTAGCATCAGTTGTCTGGAATATTGTGTATGCTTTTCTTTTGTTTGAGTCTGCAGTATGAACGACCGTTATTTGTTTCTTCTTGTAAGAGTCGGTCGAATGAGATTTTGTTGATGCTGATCGTTTTAGTGCATCTGTGTCAAATGTTAAGCTGTTTGATTTTCTCTTTAGTATGTCAGTTGTATGATCAACTGTTGCCCCCTTCCTCTTGTTTGCATTGGTTGTGTGTGTAAGTAATGCGGTTTTGCGTTTTAGGATGTCTGTTGAATGGTTAGTTGTGCTAGCTTTTCTCTTTAATGCATCAGTTGTAAATGTTTTATTTACAGCTTTAGAAAGAAGTGAGTTTGTTGAGTGCGCAACAGAATCAATTTTTCTCTTTAATGAGTTTGTTGAGTTTGAAAGCGTTGACTCTCTCCTTCTGAATGAGTCAGTTGTGTGGCTAATATCGTATGGCACAGCTGGTGGAATACTTGGACTAATACTGCTTGATGGCGAGATTGAAGAGCTTGGTGAAACTGAACTACTAATTGAACTACTTGGTGATACTGAACTTGATGGTGAAACAGACAAGCTAATACTGCTTGATGGTGAAATAGATAGTGATACTGAACTAGATGGTGAAATTGATTGTGATTCAGAATTACTAAATGAACTACTTGGTGATATAGAACTTGATATCGAACTACTTGGTGATACTGAACTAGATGGTGAAACAGAAGAGCTTATAGATGAACTCGGACTAATACTGCTTGATGGTGAAATAGATAGTGATACTGAACTAGATGGTGAAACTGAACTACTAATTGATGATGATGGTGATACTGAACTAGATGGTGAGAGGGATAAACTTTCAGACGCTGATGGTGAGACAGATTGTGATACAGAACTACTTGGTGAAACAGATGAACTTGGTGATATAGA
>CAZGHY010000002.1:0-39442 GCA_964526015.1 uncultured Gammaproteobacteria bacterium | reverse complement strand
AGACAGATTGTGATACAGAACTACTTGGTGAAACAGATGAACTTGGTGATATAGAACTACTGATACTTGATGATGGTGAAATAGATAGTGAAACAGAACTACTTGGTGACACTGAGCTAGATGGCGAAATAGACAAACTTTCGGATGCAGATGGTGAGACAGATTGTGACTCTGAACTACTTGGTGAAACAGATGAACTTGGTGATATAGAACTACTGATACTTGATGATGGTGAAATAGATAGTGAAACAGAACTACTTGGTGATACAGATGATGATGGTGATACAGAACTAGATGGTGATATAGATGAACTAATTGATGAACTTGGTGATACTGACTGAGAAACAGATGAACTTGGACTAACGCTACTTGATGGTGAAATAGATAAACTTATTGATGATGATGGCGATACAGATGAACTGATACTGCTTGATGGCGAAACAGAGGAGCTTGGTGAAATTGATGGACTACCAGATGCAGATGGTGAGACAGATTGTGATACAGAACTACTTGGTGAAACAGATGAGCTTGGTGATATAGATTCTGAAATAGAACTACTTGGTGAAACTGAACTACTTATAGAACTACTTGGTGAAATCGAGGAACTTGGTGATATAGATGACGATGGCGAAACAGATGAACTTATGGATGATGATGGTGATACAGATTGTGATACTGATGAGCTAGGACTAACACTTGATGAAGGTGAAATACTTTGGCTTATAGATGAGCTTGGTGATACAGAACTCGAAATTGATGAACTTGGTGATACAGAGCTAGATGGCGAAATAGATAAACTTTCGGATGCAGATGGTGATACGGATTGTGATACTGAACTTGATGGTGAAATAGATGATGATGGTGATACAGATGAGCTAATACTTGAGCTTGGTGATACAGAACTTGAAACAGAGCTACTTGGTGATATTGATGAACTTGGTGAAATTGAGCTACTAATAGAACTGGAAGGAGAAACTGAACTACTTACACTTGAACTTGGCGACACTGAACTACTTGGTGAGATACTTGAACTAATTGACGAACTTGGCGACACTGAACTTGAAATAGAACTACTTGGTGATATTGATTGGGATATCGAACTTGATGGTGAAATAGATTGACTAATACTTGATGATGGCGATATCGAACTAGACGGTGAAATAGACGAACTTATTGATGACGAAGGAGAAATAGATTGTGAAACCGAACTGGATGGAGATATTGACAAGCTGATACTGCTTGATGGTGAGACAGATTGTGATATGGAACTAGATGGTGATACAGATGATGATGGTGAAATAGAACTACTAATAGAACTGGAAGGGGAAACTGAACTACTTGGTGAAACAGATGGTGAGCCTCCTAGTGTAGTACTCCAATAATCTGCTGAGAGTGTAGTTGTTCCAAATTGGTAGACTCTAAAGGCTACCACGTTGAAAGTATCTTTGTAGTTTGCAAGATCATTAACATCAAATATCAAGCTAAAGTCGGTGTCTGAGTTTTCAGTTGTATTTCCTGTTAATGCATCCCAAGTTAAGGTGTTATGATTGTAGATTTGTAAATAAACACCTGAAGAATTAGGTGCAAGGCTGGCTTTACCAGACCACTCGACGCTTAAGGCACTTGCTGCACCAACAAAGTTTTGATATTGGTGTATTGCATATTCAGATATAGATGATTGAGTTACATATACTCCATTAATTGTTGATATGTCTGTGAGTTCTTGCGCAGTATATGAGTTGGTTAGGTTGTTATCGTTTACAGGTAAGCTCGCATAACTACCTTTTGAATAATCTTCAAAACCAATACTTGGTGATGCAGAAAATGATGATGACGGAGATACTGAGTTAGAAACAGATGAAGATGGTGATACAGAACTAGATGGTGATATTGAACTTGATGGCGATATAGATGAACTAATACTGCTTGATGGTGAAACAGAATTTGAAATAGAACTACTTGGTGATACAGAACTAGATGGTGAAACAGAAGAGCTAGGTGAAATAGAGCTACTTATAGACGAGCTTGGTGAAACAGATGAACTGATACTTGAACTTGGTGATACAGAACTAGACGGTGAAATTGATGGGCTTATTGATGACGATGGTGATATGGATTGAGAAAATGAACTTGATGGCGATACTGATGAACTTGGTGAGATGGATTGGCTAATTGAACTTGATGGTGACACTGAACTCGAAATACTTGAACTAGGACTGATAGAACTTGATGGAGAAATAGATTGACTGATAGAACTTGATGGTGAAACAGAATTTGAAATAGAACTACTTGGCGATACCGAACTAGATGGTGAAACAGAAGAGCTAGGTGAAATACTTAAACTTTCACTTGCAGATGGTGATACTGACTGTGAAATTGATGAGCTTGGACTGACACTTGATGATGGTGATACAGAGCTTGAGATACTTGAACTTGGCGACACCGAACTACTGATACTTGATGAAGGTGATATAGAACTAGATGGTGAAACTGAACTACTTATAGACGAGCTTGGTGATACTGAACTTGAAATAGAACTACTTGGCGAGATAGAAGAAGATGGGGAGATACTTGAACTAATACTCGATGATGGTGAAATAGAACTTGAAATACTTGAACTTGGTGACACAGACGATGATGGTGAGACAGATGAGCTTATTGATGAGCTTGGTGAAACACTTGAACTAATCGATGAACTTGGCGAGACTGAGCTACTTGGAGAGATACTAGGGCTAGTAGATGTTGATGGCGATAGTGATTGTGATACAGAACTAGATGGTGATATTGAACTTGATGGCGATATAGATGGACTAATACTGCTTGATGGTGAAACAGAATTTGAAATAGAACTACTTGGTGAGACTGAACTAGATGGTGAGATTGAGGAACTAATTGACGAACTTGGTGATACTGAGCTTGATTCTGATGAGCTTGGTGATACAGAACTTGATGGTGAAACAGAACTACTTGGTGAGACTGACGAGCTTGTTGAGCTAGACGGTGAGACAGAACTTGATATAGACGAACTTGGTGATACTGAACTAGATGGTGATATGGATGAGCTAATTGAACTGGAAGGAGATATAGATGAACTTATAGATGATGATGGTGAAATACTGCTTGATGGTGATATGGATGCTGACGGTGATACAGATGAACTGATACTTGAACTTGGTGATACTGAGCTTGATTCTGATGAACTTGGTGATACAGAACTTGATGGTGAAACAGAACTACTTAATGATGATGATGGTGAAACAGAATTACTTATAGACGAACTAGGGGAGACGCTTGAACTTGGTGATACTGAGCTTGATACAGAACTTGATGGTGAAACAGAACTACTTAATGATGATGATGGTGAAACTGAACTAGAAGGTGAGATAGAACTTGAAATAGAACTTGATGGTGATACAGAACTACTTGGTGATACAGATGGTGATACAGACGAACTTGGTGAAATAGAACTGGATGGCGAGATTGATGGGGAAATGGAAGATGATGGTGAGACAGAAGAACCACCAGAAGAAGTTAAGTTAATGTCAAATGAACTTGAACCATTATCTCGCAACGAGATATCAAAGGCCATGATAACCTCCTTGATGCTCTAGAGTAAAAGCTCCTAATAAATATATGCTAAACATTGTATTGCAAAGTATCGGCATTGTATTGCCGCTATTATCATAATATCATTTTTTGTAATTACAAAAACACCCAACATAAGATCATAGAACTATAATTGAAGGCTTTAAATTTATTTTTTATACCGCAACATCGTCGTCACTTCTGCCTAAAAGAGCACTACTTTCCCATGCTTCTGCAAACGTATCAATAGTATTGTCATACCATGTTATTGAATAACTTCCATTTCCTGATCTTGAGGTGCTTCCAATTTTTTCTCCTGTATCAGTTCTGTAGGCTTTTATGTTTACAGTACCACCCGAGCTTCCTGCTATGGTTCCAGAAATACTGTAAGTAATCGAATGATATGTCAACAGTCCATACATCTGCCACGATATTGCTGCTGTGATATTACTGTCAAATCTGTAATTCCTTGCTGTTTCAATATCTAGTACGTTTCCATCACCACGACCTGGGTCATTTGGCCATCTTTTAAACTGGGTTCTAGCAAGACCCCACATTATTGAATACCCAACTTCTGCATCAGATGAGTATATAGAGCTGTAGATTGCAGCCCATCCAGCGCCATCACCTTCACCAGATTGAACTTCAGTTAAAACTGCTAAGGCGTATGCAGCTGCTCCAGTTATTGTTTGAATCATAATTTGGTAGGTAAGACCTGTGATAAAGTAATCAGTCTCTGGAATATTAAATGTGGTATCTGCAGCAACTTGTAGTTTTTGGATTAAATCACCTGTTGAATAATCTCTAATATTCCAAGCAGTTGTATGTTGATGAACACCTTCACCACTAGGGTGAACACCACTAGTATAGTTTAGGAATGCAATACCGCTTAGGTTTGAGCCAATATTTCCTGCTGTTGCACTTGTAGTAAACCAATCTAAAGTAAATGTATTTTTGCCACGAGCAAGAGTTACTCCTGCAACTCCGCCTGCACCACCGCTATCAATTCTTCTCATTGCAGTCATAAAACCACAATGTGCACTCGCAGCGTGAGCGAATGTTCTTGATGCTTGGCTGCCCGCTCTAATATCTAGAGTTACAGCGCCAGCATCATTAAATGATAATAATACTCCAGACTGAACAAGATTTATTCTTCCAGGTTCCTGAATCCAGATATCACGACTGAAGCGGCTTTTGTCACCAGTTGCAGTTCCGCCTGACCATCCTTCTTCACTAGCAACCCCCAATATTAAAGAATTAATTACGACAGGATAGATAGTTGCACCGTTTGTGTGGGTGGCTGCGGAAGACCCGTTTACTGCTCTTGTTACTGTGAGAGTGTTACTGGCAATGCTTGTTACTCGCATTTCTTCATTATCAATCATTATTGTAAACGGGGCAGTTAGACCTGCGGCGCTAACAACATCAACGTCTGTTTCTGAAATATCTAAATCTTCATTTAAAGTTAATGCTGCAAATGGGGTATATGTATAAGTGACTATTATAACTCCACTTATGCATGCATTATTAAAACTGGCTGCGGTTTGTGTTACTGAAACCTCTATGTTGTGTGTGGCTGTTGTCGTTACTAGGCCTAGTAATTTATCTATTCTTCTGTATGAACGGTCGGAGTTTAATGCGTCTTCATGTGCAGCGTCTGCAATTGTTGTTGAACCGTCAAAGCGAAGATTTAGTTGTGGGTTGGTTGCTTGGGCGGCAGTTGTACCCTCATGATTGTCGATTTGAAAAAATATATCTTTGTAAGTAATACCCATTTCTGGTAGAAAGGTGTCGAGTAGTGGCCACTGGTTTGCAACACCGCCGATATTAGTAAGTGTTGTAGTTATTGTTCCAGTATTACCATCGACGGGTATCCTGACTGTTTTTGCAAGCGTTGTTGCAGAATCATCATATTCATAGGTAATTATTAATTTGGCAGTAGCGTTATTGTTTCCAGGCCCTGTTACTGTAACTCTACAATCCGCTGTCATTGAAGTTCCTGTGTAATTTGTTTGAAAATAACTTGTTACGTCTCTTGAAAAGAGATACGAATTTTGCTCACCAGAGTTTGCAATTGTTTTTGTAACTGTTGCGTCGTTTCTCCCGACTGCTCCAAGTCCAATTCCGATTAAGACTGCGGTTAAACTTGTTGTTGTGGTTGCAGTATCAAGAAAGGATACTTCAAGTATGACAGATCTAAATGTTCTGCTTGTGGTTTCGGGAATATCTAAAGCTGCAATTTGTGTAAAGTCGCGTGCGACTGTTGTAGCAACAGTAGCTGTCGCTAGGGGAAACGCATATTCAATTGTTTTTATTCTTAATGCCATATTTTATTCAATTAGATCATAGCTTGCCGAAAGAGCACCTCTTTCTGGGTATGGTTTTGCAGCAGTAACAATAATTCTATCAGTGTTATCATACCAAAGACAGGTCCACGAACCTTCAACGGTTGTTGTAATTTCTTCGACAATTTCCCAGCCAGATGAAACACCGCTTCTCCAAACTTTTATATGATATCCAGATCCATCACCATTCCAACCAGTAAGGTAACCTAATACAGTATAGTAGATTGAATGGTAAGTAATCCACATATCTAAATTTCCCCAGCTGCTAGCGCCTTGTGTGAGGTAAAGTGCGTATCTGCGTGAAGAAGATGTTAATGACAATCTGTCGCTATCGGGGTCATTTGGCCATCTTTTAAATATACTTCTAGCCGTACCCCAAATTTGCCTGATACCTTGTTCAGGATCTGAGTGAGATATGTCTGAATAAATTGTATCCCATTTGTTTCCGCCTTCTGCAACTAGACGTTCGACTTGGACGACAATACCTCCAGCATTGCCTGTTGAATTTGTTAAATACCGATAATTTACTCCAATTGATACTATAAACCTCTCAGCCTCTGGTATCTCTATCGTTACTGCCGATGTTATTTTGGTGATGGAGGCTGTTGATGTGTCTTGCGCAAATACATTCCAACAAATTGAATGATTGTGCACGCTTGTACCACTTGAGTGTTTTCCGGATGTGTAATTAATGAGCCACCATGAACTTATATTCCAGCCTAAGTTAGTGGAATCAGTTCTGTAGATATCTGCTTGGAGTGTGTTTCTACCTCGAACGAGAGAAGTAATCTCATTTTCGCACCTTAACATTGAACCGCAACCACCGGATACCGTTGTTGCAACAGAGGTAAAATTGCTAAAACTTCCAGTTCCAACTCTAATATTAATACCGCCCGAGATTGCAGCTGCTTGATCCCAGTGAATAAATAATGCGCTCCGTTGTAAGGTTATAGTTTCCGGCTCTTGTATCCACAGATCTCTTGTTGCTCTTTGGTAATCTGCGGATGTTGGTCCTCCCATAGGACTTTCGAATTCCATGGGTAGAATAACAGAATTTAGGACGGTAGTCGTTGCACTATCATCATATTCATATGTTATAACCATCCAGACCTGTGGATGGTCAAAGTCTGCAGCGCTTGCCCATAAATAAAAATCATGAGTTGAATTTGTTGTAAACGAGGGTTTCCATACATGTCGATACCAATTAGACGCATTTGAACCTTTTTCGTGTGTTTGTGTAGTTCTTGTTGTTCCCGTATCAATACGCATTGAAAGTGTCATGTCTGTCGTTCCTGATGATTCTTCGTTACCTTGAATGATAATTGTTGTTTGTTTAATATCTACTGAGTTTTCAGGTAGCCATGTGTCTAACGCAGGAATCGTATCGATTGCTGCACCTTGTGTTGTTGCCATTTGGGTTTTTGGTGCTGAAAGTGGCATCCTGACTGTTTTAATGTGTGTCGTAGAAGTATCATCGTATGTGTATGTAATTGTTAATTTTGCCGTTGCTGATTTCCAAATTGAAGTACCTGCGCTATCAACAAGTATTCGTGCATCACAAGTCATACTTGTTCCACTCCAGTTTGTATTAAAATAGGCTGTAAAATCAGCAGTATGGTCAACCCATTTATTTTCTCCTGAAGCTGTCACCAGATTTGTATTGTTTACTGCAGAATATCCTGCTGAGCCAAGCTGAATTGATGACTGTCTTCTATTAATGTTGGCAACTGTTGCTGCACCATCTTGAATTATTATGTCAGTCGTTACGCTTTTAAATGTTACTGACGATTCTGGAACAAAGATTGTAATTTGTGAAAAGTTTGTATCGGTTAAATCCGAAAGTGTTTCTAGCTCAGTAAACCAATACTCAATAGTTTTAAGTCTTGTGGCCATATAGATTCATTATACAAAAAAGTAACTTAAAATGTTGCTATAATTAATTATGTTGTTTTTGAAGATTTTAAATTTAGTTTTATTCTCAATTGTTTTGATTAAATCTGCTGAATGGGTAGTAGTCTCACTTCGAAGAATTGCCAAAAGAAGCAAAGTTGGTGTTTTTATAGTTTCTGCCATAATTCTTGCAGTTGGTACTTCATTACCTGAACTTTTTATAAGTCTTACTTCTGCAATTAATGAAACTCCAAATATCTCTCTTGGTGTGGTTATTGGTAGTAATATCGCAAATATTGCATTGATATCAGGTTTTGTTGCTTTATTTGTTGGAAAAATAAATGTCCATGGAGAATACTTAAAGCGTGATGTTGTTATAGCTCTTGTTTCAGGACTATTACCTTTAGGGTTGATGGCAGATGGGATATTAGGTAGGGTAGACGGGTTAATTTTGTTACTTGTCTATATTTCGTATGTGGCCAGTTTCTTTAAAGATAAATTTGCTGAAATCACAAATGAATATAATCAAAAAAGCTTTTTCTATGGCGATAGTTTTGCATACAAATTCCTAAGAGAGATAACTCATATTAATTTTGATATCACCAAGGAATATGGAAAACTATTTCTAAGCCTCGCACTCATGCTTTTCTCTTCTCAAGTAATTATTAGAAATGCTGAGAGTCTTGCCATTATCGTTGGAATCCCTGTTTTTGTTGTAGGGTTAATCATTCTTGCTGTGGGCACCTCCTTGCCTGAATTAGTGTTTTCAATTAAAAGCGTTAAGGAGGGTGAGCCAAAAATGTTTTTTGGAAATTTGTTAGGATCAACTATTGCAAATTCAACATTGATTGTTGGAATAACAGCTGTAGTTAGTCCAATTCGAATTGTGTCATTTGATGATTACAGAAATGCCATTATTGCTTTTGTTATCGTCTTTGTTACTTTTTGGGCTTTTATAAGAACAAAACACAGGTTGGATAGATATGAGGGACTAATTCTTGTAATAATTTATTTAATCTTTACCATCATAGAGTTTATGTTTTAGTTAAACTTTTGAATAAGGTATTCTGTTTTGCCCCAGCCCGGAATCTCTAGTGCTTCAGTCCATCCAACGGTATACTTTTGATTTCTGAAGTCTGACTTTTTCCATCTTGTAGTACTTAAGTTATGCCCATGCCTTATATCGACATTTGGAAATTCTGATTTCCAAGATTCTGAAGTTAGATTGTCAACTCTTGCACTTCTGTTGTGTGTTGCTGGTTCAAAGCCCATAGACATCTTGAATCCGTCTTTTTCTACCATTTTAATACGCTTTTTATAATGCTTTATGGCAAGATCTCTATAAACTGCAATACCGCTTACTTGTTTGCAATCATAGTGGAGTGCGTGACCTGTCTCAGAATTTAATTTCCATACATTTTCGTTGTAATAGAACTTTGTCTTTTTTGGCGGAGTAAAGTCAAAATGAGATGGGTGATATAAACAATCGTGTTCGCAGAAAAAGACAATATCAGCTGTAGAATTTTCAAGAGCTCCTAATATTTGTTTAAACATTGTTAAATATCCACGTTTTAGGTGAGGGAAATGAACATTTTTATCTCCAAAACTCATAGGTTTTAAAGAACTACTGACAATTCTCATTCCTTTTGAATCGGCAATCTTCCTTAAATTTTTTTGTACAAAATGAGCAATTTTAAGTTTTAGTTGATTGTCTGTATAGAATACTATTCCTTTTGTTGGTATCTTTTCTATCTTTTGTCCATCCATTTGGTCAATTGATGGTTCTGCTTCTTCAGTTTTGGTTATAATTTTTGCAGGCTTAAATTCAAAGCTATTATCTTTGACTTTTTTTAGATCTTCTTCACTCCACCCCGGAACTGGCCAAAACTTTTCTAAAAGCCAAGATAGAGGTCTAACTTGTTTATCCCACTTGTTGCTAAAAAATAAATCTCTTGCATATTTTTTTGCTTTTTCTTGATCTTTACCAGAGATAGGGTATGGGAAACCAAAGTCTCCACCCTGTGTTCTAAACATATGTCCGTACCATGTATTTTTATTTACCATAACGCTTCCACCTGAAAGCCATGTTTTGCAAGCAACTTCAATTCCTTGAGAACCCCAACTACCAAAATTTTCATCACAAAGGTTTAATTCAAAATATTTTTCGCGGGTACACATAAAACAAGATCCTTGAAGAGACATTGATGGAGTAACGTCTCCAGCACCTTCTGGTCGTTTACTAAATTCTCCAAAATACTGGAAGTGGGGAGTTGAGTCAAAACAATATGACACACTTCTAGGGCTTGGTTTTGCAAACCAGACAATGTCTCTTGTGGTTTCTTTTCCACATAGTTTTTCGTCTGTCAATTTTTCTTGACAGGGTCCACTCGGACCTTGATATCTTCTATGGCCATCCTCACAAACCCAGTCAAAGGCATGTAAATTCCTCATCATCGGAACCATTGTCCAGTCATCATGGCCCTTTATTGACTCCATCATTTTTACATCAAACCCTTTATCAAATGCACAGTGGGCATCAACCTTCATCAAATATTTAGCGTGAGATAGCTTGGCGGCCATATTTGTTGCAGCGCGTTGGCCTATCGATTCATTTAAATGAACTACTGTAACTCTATCGTGTTGGGGAATTGGCGTTTCTGACCATGCGCCGTCTAAAACTGTAATTATTTCAGTATCGCCTTCAATGTTTTCTAAGATGTTATCAATTGTTTGTTTTAAAAACATCTCATTTCTTGCTGGAATTAAAATTGAAAGTTCTGCCATGTTTATTTTATTTTTTTGCAAAGCCTTGTGCCGGTCCCAGTGTACCCAAACTCGTCAAATGTGTACACCTCAAAGTTTTTGTAATCAAAGTCATTTAAACCAAATTTGTTGTAATTATCAAGTACTAACCATCCTCCAACTTTAAGTTTTGGAACTGCCATGTTGGCAACTTGTAATCTTCTTGATCTAGTAGGGTCTGAATCAACCAGAATTATGTCAAAGTAGTTATCTTTAAAAGTTTTAACAGTATTTGATGTTGTTTTTCTATCTGCATAAATTATTTCTACATTTTTAATTTTTTTTGTACTCAAACTTTTTTTAACCATTTCATACCAATTTTCATTTGACTCAAATGAAAATACTGATTCTGCATTATTTGCAAAAAATATAGTTGATCCTCCGCTCCCAAATTCGAGTATTTTAAAATCAGGTTTAATTACTTCTTCTAGAGCGATAATTGCGCCGTAAGTTAGCCACGGATAGCCAAATTTTAATGTATCTTCACCTTTTAAAAATGCTTCTCGGCTTGGAATTTTTGTTATTATACTTTTCATTTATACAAAAGGCTTGGGTCAAAAAAATTACTAAGTATTGTAGTGTTTGGCCTTGTGATTTTGTAATCGTATCTGTATTTAAATAGGGGATAGATTTTACTGTATTTAAAAAACTTATCACACTCTGGCTCTGAATCATGAATTAAAACATAATCTGCAATGTTTGCAAGGCGCTTAATTTCAACAATTCTTCGAAGTGCTGGTTTGTGGTCAACTAAAACCACACTCCAATGTCTACTTTCAATATCTATATCGTCATAGTTGTTTGTAAAATTTACTTTGTGGTAATCGCTTTGCCACTCGGAATTTTCTTTAAACCATTTTTCATCGTCATCATATGATACAAGCTCTCTTTTTTCTTCATGGCAAAGAAGATCTAAAAGGGGAGTTGAATATATACCCATACCAAGTTCTAATACTGGGCCAGTTGTTGCCTCCAAAAACCTTGAAATAACAGGCATATGTGAGCCGTAAAAGGATTTTCTTTGTAATTTATTTTGCCAGTGTCTCATGATATTTTTCCATTCTACTACTACTTGTTTCTCCTGTAATGTGGCGATTCCACTTTTTATCAAAATTTGTACCCCAGAATTTATTCCAAAGAGTTATAGAATCGCCCCAACCATCAAGTGGGTTTGCAAAAACTCTTTCAACTTCCTTTGCTCCCATTTTTCCATGGAGCGAACCGCGATAGTTAAAAACGGGGATTGGTGTTTTTGTTCTAAAGTATGCAAAATTAGCATTTGGAATTCCAAAATTTCTATCAAACTTTCCCGGTTCTTGGAAGTATCTATAAACCTCTTTGTCTTTTCCAGCAATTGGGTTAGGGAACTTTTCAAATCTTACTTTTAAAGTATCTATTAAATAGGAAGTGGGGCAGATACATGTAAGCATTCCTGTATCATTTTTATGCCAAAATTGGATATCTTCTGCAAACCACATATTAATGTTATATAGAAAAGTTTTTTCATCAGGAGGACGAAAAGAGAAATGTTCCATTGTATAAAGTGCATCATCTTCACAGCAGGCAATATATTTTGTTTTAACCTCATAGGCTCCTGTAAGTATTTGCTTGTAGCAGTTATATGAGGACATACCAATTTCTCCAACGCAGATATTTTGATCCAAATTTATAGGTTTTTGAGAGACACTGATAATTGGATATTTGCCATTATTTGTTTTTATTAAATGTTGTCTTATATTTTCCCCTGCAGTTTCATTTATATTGTTTGCAGTGTAATAGAGAAGTGTTAAATCTTCCATAATTTTAATGTATCTTCTGCAGATCCCCAGTATGGAATACTGTAGGCTTTTAAATCTCCAAGTTTTTTTCGTTTTCCTAATACACCAAAACCCACCGCATCGGGATGGGAAAAAACTACATTTGGAGTATTAGACCAAAATTCCTCAGTAGGATAGGGCGTAACACCTAGTAGTTTTTCATAACGTCCAGGGTCTCCCCAAATGTGATTTATTTCTTCTTCTTTTTCTCCATTTTTCAAAAGTTTTTCAAATCTCTTAAACCTTTCTTCCATTGCGTTAACTATCAAATCTCTTTTGCATATTAAACTATTGACTACAACTCTGTTTGCTTTAAAAGAATAAACAGGCGGTTTGGTCCAACTGTAAATTGACCATCTACTCATGTTGTATGCAAAAACATCCTTTTCAGGTAAATATGTGTGGAAGTGGTCATATGAATATAAAATGTCATCTTCTGCCATTGCTACGTATTTAGTTTTGGCCTCTTTTGCTCCAATTAAAATTTGTCTGTAAATGTTTAAATGGCTCCTGCCAATATCTCCAATACAAATATTTTTACCAAGATCACTTGGCTTTTGGGAGACACTGATAATTGGCAAATCATCTACTGCTTTTAAGAGGCACCTTTTAGTGTTTTCTAAAAAATAGGCATTGTGGTCGTCAAGGTAATTGCTGGTGTAGTAAATAACAGTCAGATCTTTTTTTGTAATCATTTTATTAATTATAATATTTATTTAATACATCTTCAGCCCTGCCCCAGTAGGGAATTTCCAAAGCTCTTACTGGATTTGCTCTTTTTTTACTGCCTTGAACAATAAATCCTAGTGAATCAGGATGAGAAAAAACAACAAGTGGATCATATGTATAAAAGTCCACGACCTTTTGCTGTTTTACCCCAAGCATTGTTTCATAGTCATTTCTTCCGGGTTCTCCCATCCACTTTTCAGGGAGTTTTGAAAGGTCTGGATATTTATTAAATCTTTCTTCTAAAGCGTTTATTAATAGCTCTCTTGGTGCAATTAAACTTGCAAGAATCCTTCTAAATTTTATTGAAAAAAAAGGCGGTTTGCTCCATGTAAAAAGATTCCACCTTGTTAAATTATATGCAAAAGTATCAAGGTCTGGGCGGAAGGAATGAAAGTGAGGAGGGGAGTATAAAGCGTCGTCTTCACAGAGCGCTACATATTTTGTTTTTGCTAATTTAGATGCAGTAAGAACTGCTTTGTACACGTTTATTACAGATCGATCTGGTTCTAAATCAAGTATGTTTTCTCCAAATTTGAGTGGTTTTTTGGAAATAGAAATAAGCGGTAGGTCACCAATAGATTTTAAAAGTTCATTTCTAACTCTTTCTGCAAAGTCTTCCTTTAACATATTTGCAGTGTAGTAGATGACTGTTATAGCGGAGCTGGATTTCAAATCGTTTTTCATTTTTTAGGGTTTTACCCAAAACCAACTTGATGCACCTTTGGGTTCTCTTAAAATAAACCATTCTTTTATACCATTTGCATATGCAAATGCGGGGATAACATCTTTAACATGATTTCTATAAGGACCTGACCTTCTTATATAATCATGCCCTGCAACTATTCCTCCTTTTTTTACTTTTCTACTCCAATATTCAAGGTCGTTTGTGACATGCAAAAAATCATGATTTCCATCAATATATACAAAGTCTAATGATTCATCCGAAAAAAGCTCGTGGGCATTCTCACTTAGGTCTCTAATGATGTAACAGTTATATGGTTTTAAACGGTTATACGCAGTCTGATATAGTATTTCAAGCTTTCCTTGACTCACATGTTCTCTGTAACCACCATATGCTTTCCATGGATCAATAGAGTAGAGTGTTAAGTTTGGAACTCCTTTACACATTTCTTCAGAATATATTCCGGCTTCTACTCCAATCTCAGCACCTTTAGTAAAACCTAGTTCTGCGTAAAGCTCTAATAATTCTTTACTCCTTGAACCTTGTACCCAAGTACCTACTCGAGGATTGATTGTAATGTTAAATTTTTTAACAATAGTTTCTAATGTGTTCATATATTTTGTCTGTCTCTATTTTTGGATTGTGATATTTTTCAATAAGTTTTTTGTTTTTAGTTCCATCTTTTGGATTATACTTTAGCATCTCTAAAGCCAAAGAAGTAGGCGAGAAATTAATATTATTTATTCTTCCACTAAAATTATTTTCCCTTGCTCTAAAATAATTTTCTCTATCTATATAACCATCGCCAACAGTTTTATCAAAACTTAATACACATCGCTCACTAGCCATTGCCTCCAAAACCCCACGTCCCCAAGAGACAACTAAATCTGATTCGTTTACGTCTTTTGCAATATCTTTACTCCTGCCATATGGCGCGCCTACACATTTTAAATTTAAATTATTTATCCTACAGGCCTCAGTTATTATTTTAAAATTTTTCCATTTTTTGTAATTACTGATAAATAATACATTTGTTAGCGTCTGGTTTATCGGTTTTGTACTTTTAAATTTATCCAAATCTACAAAATCTCTGATAACTGCAATTTTATTCTTGTCTATGCCTTTACTAATCAAATTATTTTTAACTTCTGTGTTAATTGCAAAATAAAATTCACATTCAAAAGTTGGTGGTTGTTCAATTTCTGGAAGTAGTCCGTGAGAGTAGAAGATATGTGGAACAGTGGGGAAGTGGTTTTTTAGAATTTCTGCACAGGTATTATGCTGGGAAATAATTATATCAGGCACAAAATCAGAAGTTTTCAGGTCTTTAATAACTTCCATTTCATTTTCAAGTTTGCCTCCAAGCGGTGAAAATACTTTGATTTCATCACCTCTTTTTTTAACTTCATCAAAAAAAGTTTTTGTAAATGTGGGAACCCCAGCAAGGTCTAGCGTATAACTTGAAGTTAATATTTTCATTGTAATTTTTTCCAAAACATAGAAATAATTATTTCCCATTTGAATTTATTTTTAACTTTCTCAATTTCTTTTTCTGTTGGAGGGTTATATTTACCTTCAAAAATTTTGGTTAAATCTTTAATTATCTGCTCTCTATTTGTTTCTTCTATAAAAATTGCAAAGTCATTAAACCAGTTTCTATTATCAGTTCTGTCAAAAACGATAGGCCTAGCTCCACAAACAAAACTTTCAATTACTGGTATTTCAAACCCTTCCAAACGACGAAGACCTGAGACGTATTTACAGGTTGATAGTTTTTGTGCAAGGTTTTCATCACTCATTCCATTTGAAAAATCAACATTCTTTCTGTTTGTAATAATTGGCCCAACATGGAAGACTCTTTCGTTAACATTTTCTGCAGAGATAATGCATTCTCTGACACTTTCAATTAAATAACCAACTCCGCTTGAAGTGATAACATAATCTTTATGTTTTGATGGCTTCTGGTTTAAAAACGCTTCATCGATGCCTAATGGGGCATGCAAAAAGTTAAAATTTTTACCCACACCTTCTTCGTCGCAGATTCTATATAAATCATAATAGCTCCAAACTAGTTCTGCCTTTTCCCACATTTTTATCCAGTCTTTCGCCTCCGGTCTTTTAGTGCTTTTTAAACAAAGCTGAACCGTTACATATTTTTTGCCTTGACTAACTAGTTCTTCTGTTAACTTTAAGAAATGATCATACCTGCCATTGATAAACAAGATGGCTAAATCTGCATCTTGAGTTCTATCGCAAAATTTAACGCCTTTAGGAGAATATTTTTTAATTGCATTTTCAATTCTGTCTATTGCAATTGAATCAGTTTGGTTTTTGACAAATACATTCATGAGCTACTTTTTGCGTACTGTTTCAATTAATTCTGGAGTCCAAGAGGGGACCGGCATAAATCTTTCAATTAGCCACGCAAGATCGTGTTTAGCCTCAGTCCAGCGATTGTTAAACCAAAAATCATCACAGTACGCGTTTCCTCTTTCCATGCCACGTTTATCTATAAAATACATTCTGCCAAGTTTTGGACCTTTGTGAAGATGCGCATACCATGTTTTTTTATTGACCATTACTTTTCCTCCTCCTAGCCAAGTTTTTAAGCCTATTTCTTGCGCCTCTCTGACAAAACTACCATATCCTTCTTCACTCATACCATGCAGAAAATTATCAAAATGATCTTTACTCATAAACCAACATGATCCCTGAAACGAAAGAGTTTCATCAATTACATATTTTGGATTATTTAGTCTTTCAACTGTCCTTTGGTCCCATTTGTTTCCTTTGGCACCATAATGTCCTGGGGAACCTAAGTATTCATAATCAATCGGTGGTTTGTGTTTACTGGATTCTTCAATGCACCAATTTTCAGCATCAAGCCTAAGTCTTCTTGGAATTACTATCCAATTATCTTGGTAATCCTCGATTAATTTGAGGTCAAAACCTTCATCAAACATGCAGTGTGCATCACATTTCATTAGATATTCACCTCTAGCAATTGCTGCGCCATCATTAATTGCAGCTCTCATACCACGACCTTTACCGCGATGTAATATCCTAACTCTGTTATCATCTTTGAGTGGTGGGTTTGGCCAGTAGCCATCAAGAACTGGAATAATTTCTATTTCACCTTTTGCTTTAATTAAAAGATCATCAATAGTTTTTTGTAAATATATTTCATTTTTAGCAGGAATTATTATTGAGACCATTTCTCACCCTCGCTTTCATGGATTTGAACAGGGAAGAACCAAGGATGACCCTCATAGAATCTGCCTGTTATCTCAATTCTGCCATCTGATTCAAAGAGGCCGATAATACCTTGAAGATTCTCTCCGTTTATATTTTCTTGCTTTCCAATTATGTGACAAACTTCAGTAATCCCTGATGGGCTAGTCTCAACTCTACGTCGCCAAATTAATTGTTGTCCTTTGTTAAATTTAAGAAGTAAAACTCTTGTTGATCCTTCCCACATTTCAAAAGCGACAAGCTTGTCTCTATTGATATCTTGATATGCGTTTCTTTTTCCGTTTGACTCAATCTGATTTAAAGATCCGCCATCGTCATATCTGACTATCCAGTGGTATTTGTCTCCTAAAGTCATGGTGCTTTTTTAAAGGATTTCCAAATTTTCCTCTAGAGTCCACCATCCTTTGCCGATTGTGATGCCTCTTACAGGATCAATTTTTTCTTCGACAACACCGTCAAGGGAGTGGGCGTAGTCAGTAAAGTGGTCAAGTTCAATACCTACCATTTTTCCAGGTTCATCTTGAATCACTCTGACAATGCCTTCGGTAGGAATGCCATTAGGTGGGTCAATTATTATTTTAACTCTCTGTTCAAGCTGTAATTTTGATTTCATATTTTTATTTCTATAACTTTAATCAACTAGATGTATCATCGTACTTCCATGTAAAAGTTTCAGATGCAGTTGCACCACTGGCTGCTGTTGAGTCTACAACCATTTGATATACAAAGAAGTGTCCAAGGTCTCCTGTAGTTGATGCAGAACCTGTTAAGGATTTAGGTGAACCAGACGTATATGTAAATACGTTTACAGGATCAGTTGATAGATTAGCGTGGTTCACTGTTGTTAATTCTATCCCAGTTTGACCTGCAGTTCCTGTTGCCTGAACATATGCACTTGCAGACTCTCCAATACAAGTTACACCTGTTCCAAAGTTGTTGCTTCCATCTGTATACCATTTAAGATTATCAACGGTACCACCAGTAATTGCATCAATTGAAAGCCTTGTAGAGACCCAATAAGAGTAGTTAGAACCAGCAGCAGGGATAAGTATCGAATTTGTGGTTCCTGCTGTTGTATGAGTGTCCTCAGCATTTGCACGTGTATTGATACTTGTTATGTCTGTTTTGGTTGGTGAGCCAGATGTCCCTGTCCAACGTCTAATTGTTACTGTCGCTGCCATGTTAATAATAACTTTAGTGATATGTTCCAAAGTTGTCAAGGGTTAATAAGTTTTGAGGCTAAAAATAGGGGTTGAACCCCTACTTAATATACTATAATATTATTATAATAATATGCCATCTAAATATGTTGTTAGAGATTTAAAAGGTAACTCCTATTACCATATTTACAATTCATCTATTGAAGGATCAGGATTATTTTTAGATAGAGATGACTACCAAACCTTCCTTTATTACTTATACATTTATACTGCCGACCCCACTAAGCTTAAAATAAAGCACCCGGATTTGCCAAAACGATTATTACTACGTAATTTATTTAACGACATCTTTATGGTTGCCTTTATTTTAATGCCTGATCACTTTCATTTACTACTGAAGCAGAAAAATCCTGATGCCATGCCAAGGCTTATGAAGCAGGTAATAAATGCATATGTTACTTATTTTAATAAAAAATATAAAAAAAGAGGTACGATTTTTAGAGGAAGGTATAAATCTATTAGAATAGAAAGTGAGTATTTATTGACCCAAATGGTTCGTTTCGTACACTTAAATACACCAGATTTTATAAACTATGAATGGTCAAGTTATGTAGCAAATGATATTGCAGATGGATTAAAAGCACGGTATGGAAGTTCTGAGGAGAGAGAAAAATTTCATCTAGATAAAGCGTCATACCTTGAAAATTTTCCAAAAATTAAAGATCTAACTATTGACTAGGCTTTAGAGCGTGTATACTTTATATAATGCCCAAAAAAGTTTTATTTTTATTATTATTATTGCTTTTATTGTTCGTACCTGTTGTATCTATCTATGTTGATCATGTAGATGCTAGTTTGACTTCATGTGGTGCCACAGTTTCTAATAGTACGGTCACTGCAGGCAGTTCAAGCGAATTAATTTTTTCTATTTCAAACACTGGAGGTGCAGACATGCTTTGGATAAAGATTACCTCTCCATCATCAAATTTTACACTTACATCAATTGATGGACCATCAAATATTGGGGAAACCAGTATAAGCGATGACGGGATGTCCGTAACAATGATTCTTTCCGGTATTTCTGATAGAGAAACTGCAGATTATACAGTAGGCATTGATATTGGGAGTGAGGCTGTTAGCTCTGCCTCGTTTGTAGTAGAAACATCAGATTCTACAAATGGTGATAATTCAATTACTTGTAATGGTAGCTTAGCTGTTTCGTCTATTTTAAACAGTCAGTTAGGAGTAATAATCTCAAATTTAGTCTCCTCAATAAGTGATAGTTCGATTCTCTTGACATGGAGTACCGGATCAAATTCAACCGGAACTGTTTATTATGGAACTTCGGCTTCATATGGAAACTCTGTTGCTGATAGTACAAGTAGCACAAGTCATTCAGTTAGGATTAACGGTCTTTCGTCAAGTACGACATATCATTACAAAATAATTAGTAGCGACGGAACGAATAATGATGAACTTTCAGACAAAATATTTACAACTAGCGCTAGTGGAGAAACAAGAACTGTTACAACAACTGTTACGAGTACGGTTACAAATATTGTTCGAGAAGTATATAAAGATGTAAATTTACCTTCAATAATAATAAAGTCGAAGATTAGTAAGGTTTATACTGTTTTTCCTAAGATAGAATTTTCAGCGGTTGACGATACTGGTATTTCTAGGATTAGATATTCTATTGATGGAGGACAGAATTGGTCACCTGTAGATATTGGTGAAAAGATCGGTGCAAAGAAAATTGAATCATCTTTTACATCAATTACATCTGATGATGGCGATTATCCTGTATTAATTGAAGTTACTGACTCTTCAGGTAATAGGAGTTTTTCTAAAACTTTGGAAATAGTGATTGATAGACTTCCTCCGACAGTTGGTCCTGTTTTAGTTATGGCAGGACCGCAGATTATAAATACTGGTATTGGAGGCGTTCTTAGTTTGTTGGCTGATGTGGAGTATAGGTTTGTTTTAACAACATCAGGCGGACCAAATAAAATAACTTTAAATTGTGGTTCTAATGTGTATCAGTTTAATAAAAATATCGATTCTGGTGTTTGGTCAAGTGAAATTAAGTTCGATTCTTCGATTGAAGAATGCGTACCCGTAATAACTGCTAGTGATGGCGCAGGTAACGTGCAAGAGAAAATCGACGACAAGATTCTAATTAGTAAAGCTGGTTATATTAAAAATAGTACATTAACAGTTTATTGGTTTGATGATGTCGAAAATAGGTTTGTTGTGTGGGATGCATCAATTTATGGTCAAGAAAACCCGATTACTACTAATTCATTGGGTAAATATTCATTTATGTTACCAGCTGGTAAATATTATATCGAAGCGAAATCATTAGGTAAGAGAACGACAGTTTCAAATATAATTAAATTAGAATCAACATCAATTATTAATGATAGTTGGGAGTTGTTGCCTGCTTGGAAATTCTGGCAGATTGCAGAGCAGAAAATTATAAATCCGAAAAGTTCTGGCGATACAGGTTGGACAAAAACTAATGTTAATCTGCCTAATTTTAAATTGATTGATTCAAGTGTCAATAAGTTTTCGACTCTCGATATCCGTGGTGGTGTTTCAGTCATTTTGCTATCTAATTCGTGGCATCCTAACATTACAAACCATTTAAATTTGTTAAATGGTTTGAGACTTAAGGGTATAAAAGTCTATCCTGTCTTGCTTCAAGAAAAAGGTGCTAATGCAAAATATTTAAAAAGGAGAGGTGGATACGAAATGAATATTTACACAGATCCTGATGGTATCATGTTGGGTTCCTTGAATATCCATGAATTACCTGCATATTTAATAGTTGATAAATATGGAAATGTGGTAAAGCAGAAACTGGGGGATATTAAGAAGGAACAGGAAATAATTGACGCTATTGTGGATCTTTGACCATGTCTATTAGATCCGTAATCTGAATTATATGTTTATTGATCGTGTCATTGTCTCTGAAATTTTTAGAAAAGTTTGCAAGCCAGTTAATTGCTTTTTTTAAGTCTTCTTTTGTTGGGCTATTAAAATTTCCACCGGTCTCTAAAAAAGATTTTTGAACAATTTCTGAGCAATAGTACTCGTTTGTTTTTTTATCTGTTAAATTTGATATACCTGTTTGTTTGTTGTGTGCGTTATAAAAACAGTCAATAATTGCATCTCTGACTATAATTGCTGTAATTTCTTTGTCAGTGTCTATACCGTAGATGATGGTCATATCTTTATCATACACCTTTTTATTGCTTATACTTCTTTTAGATTTATTTAATTTGATGTATAGTTAATTTAGTACTGCCATGTGGACTATATTTGCTCAAGAAAACCTTTTTTTTGCACTCCATGTTTTTAGTGGTTTGGTATTTTTTTCTGTAGCTTGGTTATATTACGACGCTTATCATGAGATTAGGAATAGGAGAGATCTCTGGGAGATATTTGGCTTTACTTTATTGGGTATTTCATTTTTCATAAGAGGTATGGATTTGAGACAACTAGTCTTGCTCCAAAATTTAGATATATTTATCAGGGTAATCGGTTACTCCCTTTTGATTATTGGTTTATTGGCTGACCCGTTACAAATGAAGCCCAAAATAAGTGCGTTAATTTTAGTCCCTGTTTCTCAGCTTTTATTTTTAAGTCCGATACTGTCTGTATTTGTTGCATTTTTGTATTTAAGGCGAGCAAGTGTTGGGTTGGAGCGACATCTATATCCACCTGCAATCTCATTCTTTTTTGTCTCATTATATGAGATTTTGTTTAGCTTAAATAATTTTAGAGATTCTACAAATTTAAACATTTTCAACGCCCTTGCTCCGTATGGATTCGTTTGGTATGTTGCTTTACTGTTTTTGGTGCTAACTTTCTTGTTTCTGTCAAATTGGGTATTTAGATATTTACTAAAACAATTTCAATCACAACTTTTTATGCTTATAATGTGTCTTGTTTTGGCCATTTATTTAATAGTAACCGTTTCTTTTACAGGTTTGTTGCTCAATAACTTAAAATCTCAAATTTTAAATGAATTGACTGCTCAATCAAAGGTATTAAATTTTGCTTTTGATGCAAAAAAGAGCGAGTTAATGTCTGCCTCTAAATTGATTGCTATAAACAAATCAAATGAAATAAATAATATTGATGTTAACAGTGGTCATGATACTTTGGTCATCTTTGATAAAGATGGGGTAGTGACTTATAGAGAAGAGGATACAGAAAGAAAGGGTGATTCGATTTCTGGTGACGTTTTGGTTAAGAAGATATTAACGGACGGAAAAGACAGCTCAAATATTATAGTAAAAGACGGTGTGATTGCTCCGACAGTTATGCTTATGTCGGGTAGTCCAATCTTGGTCGACGGAAATGTTGAAGGTGGTGTGATTATCGGAGACCTTTTAGACGGTCCGTATCTAGATGGTTTTTCAAAATTAACAGGTTTAAATGCTGCTGTTTACGGTGGAGATATTTTAAGCGCTGGTGGTGTTCAGGGTGTTAAGGAAACAGATAAAATCGTAAAAGAAAAAGTTTTGATTAATGGACAGATATATCAAGGTGAAAATAAATGGTTAAACAGGTCATATCTTTCAGTTTATTCTCCGCTCAAAGATTTGGAAGGAAATATTGTTGGAATGATTTTTGTTGGTAGGCCTCAATCTGAAGTGATTAAACTTGCGAGTAAAACTTTAGAATCTATATTCTTAGGAACAATAATATTACTATTTATTTCAATGATACCTGCAAAAATAATGGCAAGTGGAATTAATAAACAAATACACTAATATGATTAAATTAAAATTTTATGAAAAAAGATAGTGCGATAATTTTTTTTGGATTTATCCTTGTATTGTTAATAGTATTTTCAAGTTTGGTTTTGTTTTATTTAAATCAAAAAAAATACAAAAAAGTTGATACAGCAATAATACAACCGGAGATGGTTAGTGTTTCAAATACTCCTGAGCCAGTTAGAGAAATTAAAAAAGAAAAAATAACTATACTTAATGCAACAAATAAAAAAGGTGTGGCAAAGTACTATGCAGACGAACTGGCTAAATTGGGATATAAAAAAATCGAAACAGGCAACAATGATTTTTATAGCGAACAAAGCTTTTTATATTCACCTGTTGATATTAAAGAGGATTTGAAAAAAATTGAATTGTTAAATTATCAATATGTTGAAACAAAAAATGGAGTAGGTGATATTAGAATTATCATTGGAAATGAACAATAAAATAATTTCTTTAAAAATAAAATTTGTGATTGTGTCAGTTTTGCTAACGCTTGGTCTAATATCTGTTCTAGTTTTTTTTACATTTTCATTTTATTTAAATAATATTAAATCTTTAGAAGAAGAGACAATCCAAACAAATATAGAAAGAGGAAAGTCAGCTTTTGATTATGTTATACAAAACTTCAATACAAGGCTAAATGATTGGGCACAATGGGATGACACATATCAATTTATGGAGGATTTTAATGATGAATATGTTAAGTCAAACTTAAATAGTTCTACTCTTGAAAATTTGCATACTGATGAGATGATTTTTTTTGGAGTTGATTTTAAGCATAAGTATTCAATTGCAACAGATAAGGTATTAGAAATTGAGAAAGACTTTCCTGAAGATACTGAAAACTTCTTGTTAGAAAACGATAGGATTATGGATGACCTTAAATCCAGAGGTGTATCAACTGGTGTTATTAAAACTGAAGACGGTAATCTTGTCTATGTCGTACAGAGGATACTAGATAGTCATGGACAAGGCGATATCAGAGGTTATTTAATGTTTGGAAGATATATTGATAAATGGATAGAGGAAGATATGTCTTTTTTAATACAACTTCCAGTTAAGCTTATTTCTGATCAAGACGTTAAGCTGTCCGAAAATACTGAAAGCGTGTTCGGTTATTTTAATATACAAGTATACAAAGGGGATTCTGATCTAATTTTTAGGATAGAAATCGATAGAAATATATGGAAATTAGGATATAGAAGCGCAATTTATCAGACAATTGTTATAACTTTATTAGCTGTATTTATTGGTTTGTGTAATTATCTTTTTTTAAGGTTTGTTATTTTAAAAGATATTTCAAAATTTAAAGATGATGTCGTGGCTTTATCAAAAGATACAACTGGAAGGTTGAATCTAGTGGTTGATAGTAATAATCTGGAAATTAGAGTTTTACAAGAAAAAGTCTCAGAGTTGATAACTAATTTGAATATAGCAAAAAAGGAATCCGAAACGAAGGCTGAGGAGTTAGTTCAAATTAACAGCTTGATGGTTGGGAGAGAAATAAAGATGTCTGAACTTAAAAATGTTATAGAAGATTTAAAGAAGAAAATTATATAGATATGAATTTTATCGCTAGAGTAAAAAAACTTGAGAAAATAAATGATGCTGTCTTTGAGTTAACTTTGGTTCATGATAATGATTTATTTTATTTTAGCGCTGGTCAATATGTTTGGATAGAAAATAAATATGGAAGAAGAGCTTTTTCAATATCGTCTTCCTCAACAAATCCAAAAGAACTAAAAATTTTATTTAAAACTGGAATCGAAAGTGATTATATGAAGTTTATGAGCATTTTAAAAATTGGAGATACGTTAACGCTTATTGGACCTAGAGGTACGTTGAGAATTCCGGATACCCAAAGTAAAAGTGTTTATCTATCTGGTGGTGTAGGGATAACTCCTTTTTTAAGTATATTAAGGAGTCTTAAGGATAAAAATATTTCTAGGGATATCACTTTAGTTTCCGTAAATTCTAATGAATCCGTCGAACTGTATAAAGATGAGTTGCTTCAAATGGCAAATAATGATTCGCAATTAAAAATTGTTTATCTACAGGGTAAATTAAAAAAAGATGATCTAATAAAGATTAACAATTCAAACAAGGAGTCCGATTGGTACATAATTGGTTCACAAAGTTTTGTCGATAACGCCTCTACCTTATTAGGCGAGTTAGATGTTAAAGGCCAAAAAATATTTTTTGAGGAAAATTTTCCTAGTGTGCCTGTTATAAATTTGGATTCAAACAAGAATGATTTTTTCAAAAAAATTACCGATCAATCAGCTATTCATATCGTGATTACTGATTCGAATGGGGTAATAAAATATGCAAATATTGCAGCAGAAAAAACGACAGGTTATAAAATATCAGAGATGATTGGTAATACACCACGATTATGGGGAGGTTTAATGGACAAGGATGTATATCGAAAGTTCTGGAAAACCATCAAAGATGAAAGAAAAGTTTATATAGGTGAATTCACAAACATGAAGATAACAGGTGAAAAATACGATGTTCTCGCGACAGTTTCACCAATAATAGAAAAAGGAATTTTAGTCGGCTATATTGGAATGGAACAAGACATAACAGAAGATAAGAAGACAAAAAATGAGCTTAAGAAAATAAAGGATTTAATGATCGATAGGTTTTTAGAAAAAAATAAAAAATGAAAGATAATCAAGAAAAATATAACCTAATATCAACATTTTCCTTAATTGGATTTGCTGTACTTTTTATATTCGGGTTGGATAATATATTTTTTGTCAAAAAGGTTAACACTGGTATTATTGAAATTGCGTTATCATGTATTTTGTATATAAATTTAGTATTTTTTAAATTCAAGAAAAATATAAAAAACGCTTCAATTGTTATGGTTTTTGTTTTATTCATATCCCTAGTTTTTATGTATATTGATGGTGGTATAGGAGGTCGAACTGGTATCTATTGGTATTTTACATTTCCAATAATTAGTCTCTTCTTACTAGAAGACAAAAAGGGTATTTATTCAACAATTTTGTTGATAATTGTAACATTAGGAGTTTACTTTTTATATGAAACACCTTTTAGTTTAATTGAAACAAGACAGTTAATAATAGCCTTTATCACGGTAACTCTTTTGATTCGTTATTATTGGGATACAAATAATAATATTAAAAAGATTTTATTGATTAAAAATAAAGAGCTTTTAGAATATTCACAGAAAATTATTGATAATGAAATTTTAGAAAAGAATAAGAAAATAGAAATTGAGAGAACAAAAGAGGCAATGATAAATTTACTAGAGGATGCAAGAGATCTTGAAAGACAGTTGGTAATTGAAAAACAAAATGTTGAAAACAAGATTAATTTGAGAACAAAAGAACTTCAAGAAGAAAAATCAAAATTAACAGCTTCTATCGAAGCCTTATCTAAAGCCTTTGTGATGATTGACACTAAGGGAGATGTGCTTTTAGTAAATCGTAACCTCAATAAGATATTTAACACTGATAAAGATATCTGGAGCTTGGAAGATATATCTAAATCGTTTGGTAACAGTTTTAATTTTAAAGATGCGTATGAAAAAATTGTAAGCAATCCAGAAGTGGCAAAATATGAAAATATCGAATATGAATCTATGGTACTGCAGGTTAGGCTGAGTCCTGTTTATTCAGGTGATGATGAAGATAAGCATCTGATTGGTGTTTTGGCAATTATTGGAGATGTGACGGATGAAAAGGTCCATGAACGGTCAAAAGATGAATTTTTTTCTATAGCCAGCCATGAACTACGCACTCCTTTAACAGCGATAAGAGGTAACACCTCAATGATTCTTGATTATTATAAAGATAAGCTAAAAGATCCTGAGTTGTTGTCAATGATTGAAGATACCCACGAGGCCTCAATACGATTAATTGGAATTGTAAATGACTTCCTAGATTTATCAAGGCTTGAACAAAACAGAATGGAGTATAAATTTACAAACTTTGATATTAAAGAGATAGCTATGGATGTTGTCGCCCAGTTGCAATCTATGGCGGACGATAAAGGTATAAAAATAAAACTAACTGATCTCGCGAACATTAAAGCATTTGCTGACGTGGATAAAGTAAAGCAAATATTATTTAATTTAGTTGGAAACGCTATAAAGTTTACCGATAAGGGTGGCGTTGTTATCACGGTTGAAAAAGGAACAGAATTTACATCTATTAAAGTTTCAGATACAGGGTCGGGTATACCTATGCAAAGTAGGCCGTTACTCTTTAGAAAATTCCAGCAAGCAGGAAAAAGTACATTAACAAGAGATGGTGCCAAAGGGACTGGTTTAGGTTTATTTATATCCAAATTAATGGTAGAAGGTATGAAAGGAAAGATATTTTTAGAGAAGTCGGAAGTTGGTAAAGGTTCCACCTTTACATTTACTTTACCAAATGCTAAATTAAAATAAATATGTCACACAAAGTTTTGATACTTATTACAGAAGATGATCCATTAATGAGTAGGATGTATCAAAAAATATTTACATTAGAAGGATATGAGGTTGTGATAGCTAAGGATGGTGAGGAGGGGCTTGAACAAGCAAAGAAAGAAAATCCTACGATAATACTCCTTGACGTAATGATGCCTAAAATGAATGGCATTGAGATGCTTGAGAAACTGAAATTAGACCCTGCGACTAAGAGTATACCGGTCATAATGTTGACAAATTTGGCAGGAGAGAAGGATGCAGAAAATGCAATGGCAAAAGGAGCGGTAAAATATATTGTTAAGTCTGAGTATGAACCAAAAACTATAGTAGATATGGTCAAGGAGATTCTTTCTGGTTACACAAGGGATCTTATTCCTGAGGCGAAATAAATTATTTTGGATTTAAAATTGATTCTTCTTTTTTAGTTTCATTTTCACTAAGAATATCTTTTTTGACAATTAATTTATCGTTTATTCCATAAACAATAAACTGAATAAAGTAGTAGGCGCCTAAAATTAGTATTAGAATTCCTGAATATGAAATTGCTAAAGTCCATTGCATGCTAGTAATAGATGTCTTCGTCATGATCTGTTGAATTGCGTAAAGTTGTGATAATGCTGAAAAAACTATTACAAATAAGAATTTTTGTAAATATTTTTTATTAAATAAAGATAATAATAATGTAAAAGATAAAAATAGAGATACTGATTTTACACAAATCTCAACAATTGTAAGTGGAATTCTGCTTAAATTATTTTTATCGATTAAAAAGTTATAAGGATTGCCTGTGATTTTTAAAATTATGTTTCCAGTTACATACTCTAGTACGTAAGAGAGTATAAATAAAAAAAATGTTGTAATTAAAATATATTCTTTTTTAATCTTCATATTTAAAATACTACATTGAAATAGTCATATGTCAAGCCAGATCTTCCTGTCCAGTTGGAGGAAAAGCTTGATGCGCCTTTAGCATATCTGTATATTCCGTTTGAATCCTTGAGAATAAACCAACCACCATCTTTGTTTAGAAAGCCGTAATACGCATCCGTTCCTGAATCATCAATTTCTGTAATACTATATCCATCGGTAGGCTTTTTTTCTGCCGGATCAATCGCTACTCCCTGTGTGTTTTTGATTGCAACTGTTCCTGGTCCAGGCATACTTCCAAAAAAAGATGCTTCTGCTTTCCTTGTAAATATTGCTGTTAAAAATATAGCTCCGCCAGCTGCGCTTATTAATTTAAGAAATTTTCTTCTTTCCGGGTCATATTCTTGGCTTTCAATATTTTTAATTAACTCTGGCTTAATTTCCAATGTTTGTTTTGTATTCGCTACCGATAAAGCTCTCTGTTTTCTGGGAAGCATTAGAATCGTAAAATACAGAGATATGAATGAAAAAAAGATAGCTGAAATTAACTCTATGTATGTATTCGCGGAAAAAATAGCTGTAAGTGTTAGGAAAGAAGTGACAATGAAGCTGTAGAATATAACTAATTTTTTCATATAATTTGAATTATTTTTATTAGTAGTAATATTATAATTAAACTTAGGTAATAAAAAATTGCTTTTTTATCCCTACTAATATCTAGTTCGTCGGAATTAGTAACAATATTTGATAAAAAGTAAGCGGGGATTGGTAAAAGTAAAAAAGTTGCATATGATCCTGATGACATAGACCCAATAACTAATACTATTGATACAAACAATACTGTTAATAAAAATATCTTATTCATTGTTGATTGGCTTTGTCGCGTTTAATAATTCTTCAAATGAACCTGTTACGTTTAATATTTCCCTTAATGATCTCAGCTCTGCTTTTATGAGTGTCAAATCCTTTTTAATATCAGAATCAGGCAGGAGAGTTGGTTTTGGAACTATTGAGGGAGCTGTTGATTGTTTCAGAGACGGTGCTTGTGTAATTAGTTCTTTGTTATTCAAAATAACGTTTATTTTGGATATTAAATAAATATTAGTGACTGTATTTACTATACAAAATAAAAAGATATAAATTAGTATTCTTGAATATTTGTCCATATATTAATATTACCATTAAACTTGGTTGTGAAGAAGACTTTAATGCTGTTTTTGAATATTCCAAAGCTTTTTATATATGCCACCATTTTTGTTCAATAATTCAATATGGGTTCCTGTTTCAACTATTTGTCCTTTATCCATAACAACGATTCTGTCAGCTCTGGCTATCGTAGATAGTCTATGTGCAATTATTATTGTTGTTTTACCCTTGGCGTATTTCCAGAATGCATCTTGAATCAAACGCTCACTTTCGGAATCAAGGTGGCTTGTAGCTTCATCAAAAATGACAATAGGATTACTCATAGCGCCAAAGGCGCTGAATTTCATAATCATTCTGGCTATGGCTAATCTTTGTTTTTGACCTCCTGAAAGTTTAATTCCTCTTTCACCAACATTTGTTTTGTATTTGTCAGGCAGTGATTCTATAAAATTTGAAATATTTGCAAGACTTGCTGCTTTTGCTACGTTCGATGGTTTATATTTAACAGAGCTTCCATATCCTATGTTGTATTCAATTGTGTTGTTAAATAAAACAGCTTCTTGTGGGACTACTCCAAATAATTTTCTTAAATCACTCTTATTCATTTTTTTGATGTCGATTCCATCTATTGTGATGTTTCCTTTGGATGGATCAAAGAATCGCATCAATAGTTTTGTAACGGTTGTTTTTCCACTGCCACTTCTACCTACGAACGCGACAGATTCACCTGATTTAATGTTTAGAGTTAAATTCTTGATAGCATTTTTTGTTCCATCTTTGTATGAATGCGATACGTTTCTAAATAAAATATCTCCTTTAACACTCTTAATTGATATTGGATTTGTTGGATCTTTAATCTCTATATCATTATCAAGAAGTGAATAGTATTTTTCAATGTCTGCATAGTTTTTGGCAAGATCTCGAAAACCCCATACTAGATCCCAAAGTTTGGGGTAGAAGCTGGATATGAATCCGGTAATCAAAACAAAATCTCCTACATTTAATTTGTCGTTTATTGTTTTACTTATGGCGATGTAGAGAATTACAAAAATACTCGTGTTGATAATTGTTCCCATTGTGGCATCAATTACTCTAAAAGTGTTAGCATAAGCCCAAAGTGATTTCATCCACAAAACAAAGCTGTTTCTTAATCGGTTTTCTTCCCATCTTTCTTTTGCAAACAATTTAACCGTTTCAAAGTTAATTAAATTATCAGTTATTATTCCTGATATATTATCCTCTTGATTGTTAAAAATTTTTCTTTTGGCAACGTTGTGATTAATCAAAAATTTTGATGCAATAATTGTTACTAAAAACGAAGCAAAAACCATTAAAACTATGTTTAGATCAAGTCTGTAAAAAAAGAAACACATTACTAAAAAATTAGTTAAAACACCTAACATTTTATGATGTAGGTCGTGGTGAAAAGAGAATAGGGAAGAGTCACCTCTTTTAAAAGCAGAAATTAAAGAACCTGTAGACTTATGAGTATGAAATGCGAAATCTAAATCTTGAACTTTTTTAAATATCTTAATCCTTGTTTCAACTCCAGCATTAAACGAAACCATATCCCCAAGCCAGTATGCAAAAATATCTATGACTATTGAACTAATTCTCACAATTATAAACAAGAGCAATATTTTTAATAAGTTGTCAAAATTTAATGTGGGTATGTTGTCAACTATTTTTTTGAAGAAGTAAGGATTTAATGCAGATAAAATGTTTGAAAAAATTACAGAAAAGAGAAAACTAACAAATAATAGTTTTCTTTTTAACATGAAAGAATAGAAAGTTCTAAAAACTTTTAACATGGGAGATTGTATTGTATTAGATTTTAATTAAAAATGATATAATATACATATATTCCCGATGAAGAAAATTTTGGTTGTTTTATTGGTTTTAACGATATTGCTTAGTACAAAGTACACAGTATTAGATGTGGAGGCTAAAATTCAAACTCCTGAAGCCAGTGCGTCTGCCTCACCTATAGCTACTATTGTGCCTAGCGAGGCTCCAAGAATTGATATAACTCAAAAAACAGAAGATGCAGTAGGACCATTAGAGAAATTAATTAAAGCTCAGCAAATTCAAAATGTATGGCCATTTAATCCAATTAAGCATTCAATTAAGGAAGCTGTAAACTCAGGTGTGCCTGCAAATACAATTGTTCTTTTATTGTTGCTTCCAATTGTTGCAACCGTCATAGCAGCAACTAGAACAATAATAGGTATTAGGGGTTTTGGTATCTTTTTACCTGCAGCTCTTTCTATTACATTTGTTGCAATCGGCCCTGTTCTTGGAATACTTCTTTTTGTTGCAATTGTCATAATTTCTACAACAGTCAGAATGGTCACTAGAAAGTTAAAACTCAAATTACAATATCTTCCACGTATGGCACTTATTTTGTGGTTTGTTTCGTTTGGAGTACTTGGAATTTTGTTTAGTGCTCCTGTTATAAAGTATCAGCCACTTCTAAACGTTTCTATCTTTCCAGTACTAGTACTCACACTTTTGGTCGAAGATTTTACAAAGATTCAACTTGGTAAATCATTAAAGACCGCTTTTACTTTAACTACTCAAACTTTAATTTTATCTTTAATTTCATATCTATTTTTAACTTATGCACCATTCCAAAAACTAGTTCTATTAAATCCTGAAACAGCACTTATCTCTACATTTGTAATAGACATATTACTTGGTAAATATTTAGGGCTTAGAGTCATGGAATACATCAGGTTTCGCAAGCTAATCAATACAAGATAATAAATACCAATAAGTACCAATGTCACCAATGAACACCAATAATGCAATGAAATCGCGACATGTTATATCTATGATTTGTTACAACCCAATCATTGTTTTTTATTGGGAATTTGGTATTTGTATTTATTTGTATTTATCTGTATTTATTTATTTATGAAAATTTCATCATTACTTGGTTTAAATTCTAGAGGCGTACTTTTTACTGGAAAATATAATAGTAGAAAGGCAAAAAATATTGCAAACTCCAAAATTCAAACAGCCAAGATTCTAAAACTTAATGATGTTCCAACCCCACAAATAATTTGTAAGTTTAAAAAGCATGAAGATGTAAATAGTTTTGACTGGAACAAATTACCTGAAAGGTTTGCCATAAAACCATCAAGAGGACTTGGAGGAGATGGAATAATTGTTATTAAAAAGAAACTAAAGAATGGAAACTTTTTGACAACCTCAAGAGAGGAAAAAACGATTGAAGATTTTAAATTGCAGATAGTAGATATTATTGAAGGTGCTTATTCGATGAAGAATGAACCAGACGTAGCATTTATCCAAGAATATGTAGGAAGACATAGTGCGTTTAGAAAACTTGCATATAGAGGGACACCAGACATTAGAGTTATTGTTTTTAACAAAATTCCTGTAATGGCAATGCTTAGGCTTCCTACAAAGGAATCAGGAGGAAGAGCAAACCTTCACCAAGGAGCATTAGGATTAGGTATTGATTTGGCAACAGGGATAACAACAAATGCCATTCAATATAATAGACAAATTTTGTTCAAACCTAACACAAATCGCAAATTAAACGGCATAAAAATACCATACTGGAATAGCATTTTAGAGATTGCTGTTAGAGCTCAAATGGCGTCAGGTCTTGGTTATGCAGGTGTAGACATTGTGTTACATCCAGAAAAAGGGCCAATGGTAATTGAAATAAATAGTATGCCTGGTTTGTCTATCCAACTCGCAAATATGGAAGGTTTGAAAAAGCGTTTAGAGAGGGTAGACGACCTTGCGGTAATAGATGTGGGTCATGGTATTAAAATTGCAAAGTCTTTATTTGCAAGTAAATTTGTAGACAGAGTAAAGTATAGAGAAGATACACCAGTTGTTAAAGCTGTTGAAGAAGTTCTTTTAAAGGATATAAAAGGTAATTGGCATAAATTCTTGGCAAAAATTGATACCGGTGCATGGTCATCATCAATAGATATAACTCTTGCCAAAAAACTTGGTCTTCTTAGAAAAAATAAGATAATAACATCTAGGAAAAAACTATCTTCCTTAGGTGAAGAAGAAAGACCAGTTATAGAAGTTAACTTAAAATTATCAGGAAAGAGGTTCAAAACTAATGTGACAGTTGCAGACAGAAAACTACTGCGTTACAGTGTATTGATAGGTCGTACTGATTTGCAAGGTTTTTTGATAAGCCCAGAAATTGAAAAAGAAAAACTAGTTAAAGCTAAGTGGAAATAAGTTATGTTTAAAATAAATAAACTACCAGAATCAATTGAAAAGGCGATAAGTAAAGCACCGCTTTTAATAGGCCTTGGTCCTACTGCATGGCCAAGAATAATCAACCCATATTACTTTCCAAAGTTTAGGATGCTTGTAGCTAACGATAGCCAAGACAATGAATATATAAGGCAAGAAGGTTTTAGTGTTTACTCTCAGAAGCAAATTGACAAATACATAAAGATTTCACCAATTACTCCAGGAAATATAGTCACAACTGATATAGCTAAAACTTATCTTTCAAAAATAAATGAGCCATTTAAATTTATTGTTTATAAATCAATGGGAAAGTTTGAAGAGATATGCAAGGAAAATGGCTGGGAGTTCGTGGGAAACAAAAGAGAAATAAGGGATAAGTACGAGAATAAAAAATATTTTAAAGAATTATTAAGAGAGCTAGGAGTCAGAACAATTCCTGGTGATAATTACAAAATTGAAGATTTAAATTTTAGTGTAATTAAAGAATATCAAAAAAAGTACAGTTGTAAGAAGGTTGTGCTTCAAATTGCAGAAGCAACATGGGGCGGAGGAACGGGGACTTTCTTTATTGAAACAGAAGATGATTACAATATTTACCAAAAAAGAACAGACGAATTATTTGAGAAACTAAAAGATACAGAAAAGAGGATAGAGACCGTAAATGTGGCACCATTTATAGAGGGTATTTCTTCATCGGTTCCATGTTGTGCAACTAAATATGGCACGCTTGTAGGATCTATCCAAACTCAACTTGTTGATGTCCCTGAAGTAGGAGCTAAACTTTCTTCAAGGTCTGGTGTTTATTCAGGCCATGATTGGGTAGTTAATGAATTTAGTGAAAAAAGCCAGAATCAGGCAGAGGAAATAGCTAAATCGTTTGGAAACTTTATTTATAAAGATGGGTATAAGGGAATATTCGGATTAGACCTTATTGTAGACAAAAATGGAGAAGTCTGGCCTGTTGAGTGTAATCCAAGAGAAACGGATGCATTTCCAGTTGTATTGATGCTTCAAATGGAAAAAGGAGCGATACCATTTCAGGTATTTCATAATTTAGAACATTTAGATATTCCTTATGAAATTGATTTTGAAGAAGTAAATAAAACATATAAAAACAAATATGTTGCAAGTCAGCTTCTAATGTATAACAAGTCTACGAAAACAACAGTAGATAGAAAACTTGTAAAAGCAGGCGTGTATAAATTAAACGGCGACGAAATAGAGTTCCTAAGAGAAGGGTTTGCCACATGGCATTTAGAAAATGAAGGTGAATTTTTAATAACAGAAGATGTAAATAAAAATGTAGGCACTGTATATGATCCACATGAGAGAGTTCTAAGATTTGTTTGTAGAGGCCAGATGATAGATAAAGAAGGTAATGTCCTTCCAGAGAGAGCAAAAGCAATTAGTAAAGTATATGAAAAGTTAGGCCTTGTAGAAATAGACTTAGGGCAAAGTAAAGATAACGGTTTAAATCTATTAACTGCAAAAAGAATTAAAAATGTAAAGAAGGTCGAAGACTTAACTGCAAAAGCGGATATGGTAAACACGTTGATTGATCAAGGAGAGGGTATTAGAAGACCTTTAAAAATCGCATGGAGAATGAAACTTGATACAAATAAAGATGCTATTGACCAAATAAAATCTAAAAAAACAAAAGAACAAATAACATATGATTTGGGTAAAGCTGGTGATCTAGATATTAAAATAAATATCGTGAAAAGTTTGGGTCAAAAAGAGTATGAAGAATGGCTAAGTCTGTATATAAAATTCTTGAACGATAAGTTTAATACTACCCCAAATATCGGGATTAATTGGCTCAAAGAAAAAGAGGCAAAAGGAGTCAAAGTTGGCGCTGTCATGGCTTATAATGGTGAGAAGTTAATTGGCGGAGAAGTCTTTACTGAAAGCTCTAAAAAGCTTTCAATTGGTTATGGTTTTTCAGAAAGGATTGAAACACTTCGTGGTGATTTAATGCTTTTGATGGATTATAGATTCATTGAATATGCGCTATCACTAAATCTGTCAGAAATATCATTCGGACAAGATACAAACTTTTACGGCGGAGCTGCAAATTATGGAGATGCTTTAAGCTCAGGTCTTATTATGTATAAATCAAAAATTGGATTTTCTCCAGTTCCTGCAAACAAAACAATTTGGGTTAATACATTTATTGTAAATAGCAAAAACATTAAAAAAGATATTATGTTTTTTGCAGGTGACAGTGCAACAATTGGTAGTTTAGTTGTAATTAAAAAAGATAGTGCAGAAACAGATTACACTGCTTATCAGCCACAAAATGTTAAAGAAACCAAGATATTTAACTTAGAAGAAGTCGTAGAAAAAGATAGAAAAATATTAATTAAAAATGACAATGTGTCTACAATATGATTGTTAGAAGGTTAACAGTTGATGATTTGCCAGTATTCAGGGGTATAAGGCTTGAGGCGTTAGAATTAGAGCCTCAGGCATTTGGTGATTCATATAGTATTTTATTCAAAAAGAAAGATAGTTACTGGAAAAAGGAACTTTCAAACAAAAAACACGTCTGGTATGGCGCATTTGATAACGACTTGATTGTAGGTATCGGATCAATTAAATTTGTAAAAACTTTAAAATTTGATCATATTGCGCACTTGAGTGGAATATACGTACGAAAAGAATATCGAGGTCGGGGAGTGGGTAAACTTTTATTTAAGACTAGAATAGATGAAGCATTTAAAAACCCATATACCAGAAAAATTAAACTTATAGTAAATTTAAGTCAAGAAAATGCAATTGGGCTCTACAAAAGCTTTGGGTTTAGAATAGTAGGGAAGATGGAGAAGGAATTTAGGATCGATTCAACCTATTTTGATGCCTATTTGATGGAACTGGTCAAGTAAAAAGATACCTTTAATGATATACTACAGGGTATGTCTAACAAAATCCTTGTTTTGGTAAGTAGAAAAAGTTCTGTAAACAAAAAGCTTGCCCGATATTTAAACAAAAATTCTAAAAATAAATTTAAAGTTGAACTTCATACCTTTGCTGAAATTTTTTTTGAAATTAAAACTGGTAATGTAAAAATAAAAATTAAAAATTTTGACATTGCAAAATACAAATTAGTTTTTATTAGAAGGGCTGGTAAATATGTTCGGTCTATCGGTGCAATTATAAAGTACTTGGATTTTAAGAAGGTTAAGTTTATAGACCCTGCATATCGTGAAATTGGCATGTCTTTAGACAAGGCCTCAAGTGCTCTAAGACTTGCGATAAAAAGGATACCTGTACCATACACCATTTTTTGTTACAGAGAAAGTGTACTAATTAACAAAGAAAAGATAATTAAAGAGCTAGGATATCCAATAATTGCTAAGGCAATATTTTCTGAGCAAAACCGTGATATTTATATTCTTAAAAATTCAAATGATTTTGACAGACTAATTAAAAAATCAAAAAAAGATTTTATATTTCAAAAATTCATAGAGATCGAGAAAGAATATAGATTTTTAATATTAGGAGAAAAAATTTGCGTGTTGGAGCAAAAGTTCAAACGGAATTATGAAAAGTTAAAAGTTAAGTACCAAGACCTGACTGGACCATCCGTTTTCCTCGACTTATATTGTGCGACGCAAGATGCAAATAAAATAGCATTGAGGTCTGCCAAGCTTTTAGGTCTTGATATTTCCGGTGTTGATTTGGCCATCGAAAAGTTGACTAAAAAGATATATATCATTGAAGTTAACAAAGGTCCAGGAATTGAAGCTGACGCGAGGACTTCACCTGAACTTAAGGCTTTTTCTGATTATCTTCTCTCTCGCGTATCGTAATATTCAAAAAAATAGGCACAAAAAACCGCCCTTTCGAGCGGTCTTTCTTGAACTTAAAGTAATTTTATTTTACTTTAATTCGACTGTTGCACCAGCTGCCTTTAACTTTTCGACTGCTGATTTAACATCTTCAGGTTTTGCGTCCTTAAGAACTTCAAAAGGAACATTATCTGTTGCGTCTTTTGCTTCTTTAAGTCCTAAAGCTTGGTTGATTTCTCTTAAAGCTTTAATAACTGCAATTTTGGTTGCTCCTGAATTTGTCATTACTACAGTTTGGTTTCCACCAGATGCTTCTCCTGCTGCTTGAGCATCGCCGGCTGCGGCTGCTGCTACTGGAGCTGCTGCTGCTACTGGCATTGCGCTTACTCCAAGTTTATCTTGAAGAGCAGTAACAAGTTCAGATAAATCTAAAACTGTAAGTTTTGAAATTTCTTCTACTAATTCATTTACTTTGTTAGCCACGTGTACTCACCTCCTTCTCAACGGAACCCGTTCTGGACTTTTGGTCCAGCATATATACAAGTTTTTGCATATTTCCATTTAATGTGCCAACCAATCCATACATTGGTGACATGAGTGAACCCACAACCTGACTGTATAGCGTTTCCTTGGTTGGAAGTGTTGAAATCTTAATTAGAGCTTCTTTGTTTTGGAATGCTCCTTCAATTATACCTACTTTAAATTGTGGAACTTGGTTTTCTTTAACGAACTTTCCAAGTATTTGAATTGGTGCTACTGCATCGCCTTCAGTCATAATTAAGGCGGTTTGACCAGATAATACTTCATCAGTTAATACTTCTTCTGCTAGGCCTGCTTCCTTCCCTGCAAGCTTTATGAGTGTGTTTTTAACAACAGTCATGTCTGATCCTATAGCTTTAAGTTCAAGTTTTAATTTCTGTTGAAGACCAACGGAGAGACCAGCAAAATTTACAAATACAATTGCGGAAGCTTTTTTAAGCTCTGGAGCTAAATCTTTAATTAAACTAGACTTGTTTGTTCTATTCATATATTCCTCGACAAGACTTACTTTGATGCTTGTTTTCTACGGCTGTCTCAGACGAAATACTGGACTTGAAGTATTATATTCTATTATATTATAATTATCAATATGAGTTTAACTGATCAAGAGATACCAAATGATGAGGAACAACAAGCTGCTGAAGCAGGTGTTCAGACTCAGGCTCAAATTGATGCAAATCAAAACATGTTGCTTCAGAACGCAAAGAACGGACAAAAATATATTGATAGTGGAGCAGCTAAGCGACTACAGGAAGGTTTTGACGAAGCAAGGCAAAGAGCTGTTAATGCACGACCTTCTGAAGTTAAAAAAGTAGCTCCAAAACCAGTTGCTAAGGAAAGTCCTTGGGCTTGGCTAACTAAATTACTTAAAAAGTAAATACCCACTTCCTCTTTTGGTGGAGATTGTTTCTTAAATCTGTACTTTAACTGAAGGGCTCATTGTGGACTTCATGTATGCTCTGACAATTGTTTTTGCTCCACCTAGCGCTGTTAAAATGGCTTCTGCATTTTTAACAAGTTCTTCATTCTTTTGTGATACTTTTCCAAATGATGTATGTACTATTGCAGCTTCCCTCTCTGTTTTAAGTGTAACCATATTACCTTTAAACTTTTCTGCGTCTTTTTCAGATTTTATAACAGTTCCATTTTTAGGATTTGGCATTAAACCTTTTGGTCCTAATAGCCTTGCAAACATAGCAAGTTTTGGCATCATTTCTGCTGTAGCTAGAAGAAGATCAAAGTTGATTTTACCTTCTTTTAAGCTTGCTAAAGTTGCCTCAGTTGCTATTTCAATTTTCTTTTGTTTTCCAGTTGAAAATGGGAGAGTGGTTTGTACATTTACACCAGTCTT
>CAZGHY010000001.1:0-145430 GCA_964526015.1 uncultured Gammaproteobacteria bacterium | reverse complement strand
CGCTTTTATTTGCCATTTTCAATTCCTAATCTGGAATGACCACTTTACCAGTGTCCAGAAATGTCATGAACACCTCACGAGCAATGGTCATTCGATTCATAAGTTCAGCCTTTCGAGCTGCAACTTCAGCTGAATCATTGCTATTGGGCGTCCATTTATCCCTGAGGTTTTCAAATTGATTATTGAATTCATCAATAATCATGTCCGCATGGGTTTGCGAAATATAAAGCTCTTTGGTGTTTACCATTTATTTTTCCCTAGTAAAAATTCTTTGAGCAAAGTCATAATCTGATTCATCGTTGCCTTGCTCATTTTCATTCACAAGTATAGGGCAATCAAAATCAGATTTATGACCAGAGTTTCCGCAACCTTTGCAAACCCACTTTGTACCAAGTGGACGTTCAAAGAATTCTACGTTTGCATTCCAACCGCAATACAAACAATAGTGCTTCATTTTCTTCCAAACTGCGATATATAGTTTATATGGAAAATATACCTCGCCACACATTTTCAGAATTACAGTTACGAGACGCTGTTAAAAATTCTACAAGTATTAGGCAGGTGATATTAGCGCTTGGTTTCAATCCAAAAGGTGGCGGAAATTATCAAACGATAAATAAATTATTCAAAAAATACAACATAGACATATCGCATTTTACTGGTGCTTTATGGAGCAAAGGTAGAATTATTGGAACCAAAGTTGATATTGAAGATTATCTTAATAATAAGAGGTCAATTACATCTCATAAATTAAGATTGAGATTAATCAAATTAGGTTTATTGAAATTACAATGTTCTTCTTGCTTTTTATCTGAATGGCAAAATAAAACAATTCCTTTAGAGCTAGATCATATAGATGGAAATCATCTCAATAATAATCTATCCAATCTTAGATTATTATGTCCAAATTGTCATGCTCAAACACCAACACATGCTGGTAAAAATAAAGGGAAAGGTTTGAAAAAATGAAGTGCTCTCAATAGGAATCGAACCTACACACCCTTTCGGATACTTCCTCTTGAGGGAAGCGCGTCTACCAGTTCCGCCATAAGAGCATACACGATTCCTTACGGGAATCAATCGTACTTTTAACGATAGTAAATCGGCCTGTCGCCAGCACCACGTATATTTTCTCTCGCTAATCTCACGCTTATATACGAAAGGTGAGTCCTAAGGACGCGAGAGTAATCCCTCATTCATTATCTCGTGCGTTCGTCAGAATGAGAATTGAGAACGACACATATTCCAAAATGAATTGGAAATTGGTTCCTTGCGGGAACCACTCGATATGATTCCTTACGGGAATCAATCGTTTGGGGAAAACAAAATTACAACGCCAATGTTTTTCCATGCATGGCAATTAATCGCGCAGCCATGCACAACCCCAAGCTTTAGCCCTAGTATTATAGCCACGCTCTAATCGCGTGTCAAGTGGCGAGTAAATCTGCGATTTGCTTACTTCGCAATCTTGCGATTTACTTCTTCAGACTAGGAATGCTCTTCTGAACAGAATTCGCCTGCGAATGAAACCAATCCGAATTGTTGTAAACAACAATCGAAACGGTGGCAATACCAATAACAACAAGAGCGGCCTTAATCATGTCCATGTGAATACCTTATCTTTCTTTTTAGAGATACAATTTGAGAAGAAATAGCTTTTCTAATCCTGCTCGCGAATCTCCCAACGCTGCTTGGAAGCAAAGGTTCCATTGCGATTGCCGCAATGACTCTTCTGCATATCCACAATTGCCTCAGCCTGCTTCTTTGGAAGCGAATGATAGTAACGAATGTCGTTCATGAAAACATCATAGTTCTTTTCCATTGCATTTCTCCTTTTTAAGAATCGTTATCTTTTGCTCAAGTCAATATATTGTGTGAATTATATAGCAGCAGTTGACTACACGACTAACGCCCATTACAATGCTATAACCCTTGCAGGTCTAGTAATTATAACAGTCATTAGTAGGTTTCTTTCATATTATAGAAACGCTATGTAATTCACACAGGTCTGTATGGGTGGACTTGAACCACCAGCCAATCAAACAATTGGCGCCAGTGTTGCCTTGCGACATTCATACAGAGTCAGAGCCGTTTATTGACAGGATTTGTTATTCCCTTATTAGGGCATAAATAATAACTTCTCTTTTGCTCAGGTCAAAGTCTAACAACTAATTCACATGCAAAAGAATTGCGTCGACGACATAATACTCTTGCAAGTATTCGCCATCATCATCTTCTGCATGACAGTGTCATATTACTTTTCGTAAATTGAATTGAGGTCTAGCTCCAATTCCTCTTCTTCGGATTTGCATAAGTAAATGCATTTCACTTCTCCATAGAATTTGCTTTTGCGGCTTCCCATCCAGCAATGAAATCGCTGATTGCGTTTGGTACGTCTTCACTAATTGTTCGGACGTAGCGGCTCGCAGTGTGGTCAATCACAAGGAAAAGTTCTGCGCCAGGATGCAATGTTCGACATTCAACATTTTTAATATCTTGGTCTGTACAAGAAATCAACTTGGTTTGGTGGTCTCTGCACAAGGTAAGATTTTTTTGAATGTGAGCGCAAGCAGCTTCTGCCATTGCTTTATCGCTATTTGCGAACGCACGCAAAATTCTGTACTTTGCAGGAACATAAGTACTCATGATTGCGCCTTACTTCTCCATCATATCTTCGATACGCTCATCTTCCATATCTTCCCAGATACGATTCGGATTGATCTTCTTCTGGCGCTCCTTCTTTACGGAACGCTTATCCTTTCCCTTCGAGCGGGAACCCTTGTACTTGTCCTCATTGACAGAATGATCAAACTTTTCCATTTTTATTTCCTTGATTTATTCCTCAAACAAAGAATCCCAATCGCGCTTCTTTTGGAGTCTCAAAGCAAAAGCATGATCCCATTCACATTCAGAATCATATCCATCATCTGGAGAGCGCCACAGGTATTCCATTCCATAGGCAGAAATTAGTGTCCATCCAGACTTGCGCAAATACGTTGCTTCTGCATCGAGCAATTCAATGAGATTATCCTTTGCGTTTACTTCTTTCCAACCCTCACCTTTTGCAATGGTTGCAGGTCGAGGAATAATGCATTGAGGATTATTTTGATTGGATGCGAATGTTTGACACGATCCACATGTCCAACCACCTCCATATAGATAATGAGCCCAATCGATTGGCATCACATATCTTCCATTCTTGAAGATACCCAATGCACATACACCGAAATACGACTCAAACTGAACAGAATCCACAAGTGGAACAGACGCACAAACTGCGGACATTTGGAATCCTTTATTCTAGAGATTCGATTTCGTCTTCTTTCACATTGAGTTGGCAGAGATTTCCGTATGGATCTTTTACCAATACAGATTCAACTCTATAATCATATCCCAATGCCTCATACTCCTCTGTATCTTTACCATAGGTAAAAACAATTTTGACAATCGTTCCTTCCCATGCAGGGATACAAGAATTGATTTTGACAATGGTACCAACCTCGTACCACTTTGCATCAGACATTTGAGTTTCCTTTTACCAATTGGGGTCGCAGCTGTAATGCCTAACCAATCGATTGTATTCGTGATTGGAAATATCCACAGCAGCACCAATCGTTCGGCGAATCATCTTGTGAATGCTTGAGCTTTTGTAGCAAGCCTTCTTATCGCCTCGACGATAACCTTCATATGTGTGAGGATTCTTGCGACGATGATTGATGTGCATTTGTGATTTATTCCTTACAACTAGAACAAGAGCATCCTGGCTTTTTCCAGCAACCACTTCCAACTATCTCAATCCAAGGTCCCAAAGTATTAGGGAAATTACCATGGTTGATTGAGTGTGTAGGAAGAACAACTTCTACTTTTGTAGCTGAATATGGGGCTGAAACAGATACAAGAACCTCACTATCAAGGTCTTATCAAGGTCTTTGTCTAGAAGAAGTTTGATTAGGTCTTTTACTTTCATTTTGACCTAGCTATGGTAATAGCAGTCACCTTGACAAGCAACACAGCAGGAGCACGTCTTATCCTTATTGAAAGGACAGGCATGAGGTTTGCTTGCGTTATTGGTACAACTTGGGGTTGGACACATCACAAGCTCTTTGCCAGTTCAATCAGCCACGCGGGAATGGAACCATCATCATTCTAAAATGAATATGTGGAACAGCAATCTGCTGCCAGGTCCAAAGCATCCTGATATTCCTTATGGTTTGCATCCATAAATTCGCGCGCAATCTTATGCTTTGGTTCCATTTCTAAATCTTTCGGCCATTGATGGTCATCGCTTCAATGATCTTTCTCAGAATCACGCCGCGACGTGTACCAATTTCATTGGTACGTGCAGATACATATTGCCCATACACCTCATGAAAGGCGTAAATAGCATCATCAACGGAAATGTTTTCGTCAATCTCTACTTCGGCATGAACGATAAATTTGGTCATTTTACTTCTTCTTATTTGCTTGCATCATGCGCAAGCGCAATTCTCGATTGTATTGACGCCTGCATCCACGTTCATCGCAGATTGGCGAATGCGGACTCTTTCGCTTTCCGCAAATCTTGCAACGATCCAATCGAGTGGTTGAACAATTACCATAACCAAACATTTATTCCTCCAACGTTCTCTTATTGGACCCAACTATCAGACTCGAACTGATAACCCTGATTCCGCTTTTAGCTTTCGCTTATGCATGGTCAGTACGGCAGTCTAGACCCTATCGATTATTATATCGACTTAGGTTTGCTCTCCCAGGTTTGCCTGTTACCATCAAGCTGGGTTTGGATCGAAAGGCGAACCTTTCGGATAATATGATTCGGTCCCTCACATTACCTTATCCTCTCAAAAGAATATTACGACCACTTTCAATCGGGGAATAGGTTGGAATCGAACCAACTAAGCGAGGAACCTGCCTTCCATTCACAGTTAGCTACTCTGTGAGCAATTCCCTTTTCGAACCTATCTGTTAGCCCACCCCGCCTAACGGGAATGCCCTGATAAATTCTACATTTTCAATTACACAAATATCGCGCTCTTCGCAATCTGCGATTTACTGCGATTTATTCCAAAAGTAAATTAATTTAGTGCTCTCTATGGAGTGAGCTTAGCTTACGTGTTCGAGCATTGGCCCCGCAATCTTTTTCTATTTTAGCAAAATTCATTCATTATACATTATCCTATATCAAGCTAGGACCAATTGGTCCGAAAACTTGTTTTCTCTAAGTTAGGGCATGGGAACCACCTCCTATCGTTTTATTAGACGTAAGTTAGGTTTCAGGATTGACGTGACCTAAATGCATGGGCGCGGTCTTCCCTTTGATCAGAAGGAAAGGATAACGGTTCCAAAAATGGTGCGTCGCCTTATTAGCCTGAAACCCAACGGGAGGTGAAATGGGAATCGAACCCATTATATCCTTGGCATTACCTTTATGCTATCACCTCTACGTGTCCTATCACATGTATATTACATTGAATAATCATGAGGCGGGTCTCTCCATCAACATCCAGAATCACTTTTATTAGAAGCTATCCGGAGGATTACCGAAGTAACCATTATTCCTAGACAGGATTCTTTAGTTTCCTGTAATGTAACACACATGTAGAGAAATATGAAGGAATCGAACCTCCAGGCGTTTTCGGGGGAACTGCCCTATTCCACTACTTTTTAGTAGTGGAATGCAATTGCCCTTTATGTGGGCCCGCCTATCACCAGATTATTTCTAACGCTTATCGTAGCTGTACGATAATAGATTGACCTTCCTTGGTTTTCACAAAGCAAAGATCATGCACGCCATCAGGCATAATCTTCAATGAAGATTCACCTCCAAGCTGTTGACCAATCTTTTCGCAATCGGACTTGTTTGCTGTAAGATTATACCATGTTGAAAGAATCACAATTGAACAGAAGAAAAGAAGCAAACATGAAAATCCAAAAAGATTCCAAAGAAACTCTTTTGCATTCATTTGTGGTAATATCCTTCTGTCACTTTGACCTTACGCTTTTTCAATAAGACTTTCAAAGCAATTTTGATTGCTCTAATACAGGCTTGCTCGCATCCAATAGTTTGGAACGCTATTGGCAAACCGTTTGGCAATGTTTTCAATCGCCAATAGATATCCAATGGAGTTACATTTCCTTTTGAACGCAATACCTCTCTGTATGTTAGAGCAATGGTTTTCATTTGATGGGAATTTTCTCCCAATAACCAATGACCTTAGTGCCATTGTCAACAACAGAAATCAGCTTCCAATTTCCATAAGGAGGAGGAACTGGATCCGTTGGCACTGACCATTGACGCGAATCAATATCGTCAGTCTTTTGAGTTAGCTTTGGCCACTCGGTAGCTTTTGCCATGATTTCGCTCCAAAAGAATTAGGGGACTTTTCTTAGTTATTGCGCGCTTCGCGCTTAGGTCCTTTGGACCATTGGATTCGGTTCGACAACGGAAATTCCAAATGGCCCATCGTCTTATTGCAACGACATATATACACATCTCAAAGAGACATATACATACCGTCCCGAGGCGAAAGGAATCGACTATTGTTATCCAATCCAACATTACATCACCCGCGAATACGGATGATTGATCTTACTTCGCAATCTGCGATTTACTTGGTGTTATCCTCATAAGAAACCCAATCGCAAATTTCTTTCAACGTTTCCAGGCTCACACTAAGGATAGGCTTATAGCCATCTTTCTGGTTTCCATCGTGATGGAGGAATGTAACCATTCGCTTGCTCTTTCCTTGACGAGCGTGAAAAGCGTGAAAATACTCTACATGCTCAATCCGAACGGTAGGAGTATTTTCCATACCACCAGTGAAGTGCATGGTTTCATAAAACCGATGGTCACCATTACTTGAGGACATTGGTATACTCCTTTAGAAAAAATTTGCAAACGTTTCTGTTCGCCACTGCGCAATCTGCGATTTACTCGAACACAATAGTCCACGAACTTAGGAATTAGCTTTATCCCTGAATGGCACTTCGTGCATTGCTGAAACGTTTGCAGGGGAATAGGAAGAGATGTGCGCCCTTCTTTGATTGTCAAGGAATTTATCCTTTAGCAACCAGCATGTCTTATGCTATTCCTTTTGGAATAATGACCGTTAGGTCATTCTATTCCTACGTATCTTTTTTGTTTATCTTATTCGTATCTAATTTATTGTTTTTCGCTTTTATTATGCGGCTTCTTATTTCACTTGCACCCTATTGAGTGTGCTTATATACTGAATAGACCCGGTATCTATTCAACATAAATCTTACTTATAAAAGCATTCGACCGCTTTCTTCATTTTTAGATGTTGTGGTTTACTTCGCTGTTGTATCTAGAATCAAAGGCTTTCTTCTACGACTCAATAAGATACCTGAAAGAAGGAATAACCTTGCTTATTCCCAAACAATTGGAAACAGGCCCGAATGGATGGACATGGGTTTTATATGCTAGCTAGGCAATACCTGTACCACCCGTTTACGGACTCAATATCCTTCAGATACCTTATTGAATCGTAGATTGCTAACCGCGAGTTATGGCGTTTGCTTCCACTGCTTGATAATCAAAGCAGCTCGCTCATCCTTGATGGATTCCTTCTTGGAAATGTCATACCGAAAGACATCGAACTTTCGGTAGAACTTCCAAGGGAAACAACACCAGTACACAACCAGATACGCCTTATCGTTTCCGATATGCTGGATATATGTCCAGAAACCGAAGAACGAATAGATGCGTTGCCAGAGGGTTTTGTTTGACTTTCTCACTGTCTCATCCTTTGATATATCACCACCAATATGGATAGTAAATCCATATCACCCCCGCATACTTGCGTGGAAAAGTGATGACCAAACCAGTACTATTTGACTTTGCCATTTAGGCTTCTTTCTAAAAGAACCAGTTAGGTCCCTCTGAAACTTTGTCACAGGACATTGCACTTTGATGCAAGTGCTTTACCCCCTGAATTGTACGAGGCGCGGGGCAACTAGTTGGAAGCGTGAATTCGTGCATATGATGACAGCAAGCACATTGCGCTTTGATATCCACACGCTCACCAAGAATGATTGATGTTTCCACACGATAAAGCCAAAGCGTTTGCTTACATCGCGGGCATTCAGGACCGGAATCCGTTGCAAACATTCCGTCAACAAAATCAGCTTTGGTTTCCATTGAAATAACTCATCTCCATTAGACTTCTTTAGAAGAAGAGCAATTGATACGCTGTCTCCAATCGCATTTGCCCGCAAGCTCCTTTGCGAACCAAGCGGAGGTAACTGACTTGGAATCTTGCGATTCCTCGCAATCGCCCATCTGCCAATCGCAAAGCAATCCGCGCTGCTTTGCAAGAGCGATATCATGCTCGCAAGGGATTCCCTCTTCCGCATGATAGATGCATCCACATGGGGCAATGCCAACGATATCTTCCATGACACCTCTCCATGTTATGGGCGTTTCCATTGCCATGCAGGCTTACCAGGGATTCCGCCCAAACCCATGGCCACGATATCTTCACGTTTCTGGAAGATTCGACTTTCGTCGAGGACATCCTTTGGGAAAAGCAGGGCGAAATAATCCACCCTTTCTCCCTTGCGTTCCACAGTGTAATGCAGAAGCATATGTTTACTCCTTTTTACAAGATGGAATCGAATTCGATGACAGTTTCCTCCAACCCATCGGGCGAGGAAACACGTACACCATTGTCATCGGAAGACATCACATACCCGCTGGTTTCGCCAATGATATCGTCTTCGTGGACCGAAGGTCTTTCCCGACGAAAAGACACAAGCGAACCAACGCGAATGTTCTTCTTATCGGTATTCATTGGAATCACCCTTTGGTGTTAGCTTCGTCAAGCAAACGAGTAGCCATCTTGAGCCAGAACTTTCGGCTATTGGGATCCGTATTCTGAAAGCAGCTTACACACTGCTTCATTGAATAGTCCTTATCGTATCCCGACAGATTGAACCACATTGCTGCGGCGAATTGCTCGGGCGTAATGGTTTTCGCTGTGTTTACGTTCACGTTCTTGCGGTAATAAGGAGCGTAACCCAAATCGGGATTGGGAATCTCCTTGACATCATCGAGAAAAACTGCGATATACTTCTCGATGGTATCCACAATTCCATCAGGAACGCTTGCGCGAGGAACCACACGCATTGGAAGAAGGGCGGTACAAGAAACCCAATCGTGACCCAAATCCCATCCCTGGATAGGATCGGTGGAAAAGAAGAATTGACCAAGAGTCAGATTCGTATGGGTAATCACCTTCATTGGTCAACTCCTCGAATTACCGAATTACTTTGCCTTTTCGCCCGTCAAGGGAATGGTCTCCCCATCCACGGCACGAAGCTCCAGACTATCGCCAATGTTTCCGCCATGAACGCAATGTCCAAACGGAACATGAGCAATAATCTTTGTCTTGGGAATTGCCTTTCCATCCGCGTCCAAACGAGCCTTCTTCGTTTTCATGACTTATTCCTTTTATTAGGATTGGGAGCATAACAGGGATTCGAACCCTGCTAGGAATTCATGTATTGTTATACATGCTTCCCATACCAATTGTTTATGCTCGACAGCCAGTAATTACCTGGCAAATTCTTTTTATCCACTCCAGCTAATGAAATAGCTCGTGGATTCGCCTCCCTTTCCCTCGACACGAATTGTCTGGAGCTTATACCCTGCGTTTACGAGTAGGGTACAATCGGAAAGCTGCTCGCCAATTGTGGCGGGAACCTCTACCTGTGTCCAGCCCTTTCGCGCACCCTTTCGGATATACACGAGGGCCCTTTTCATGAGAACAAAATCACGAGATTTCTTGGCGATATCACGAGCCTTTGCAGCATTCATATTGAATGTCCTTTGTAGAGGGAATTAGTTTAGACTTTGGTGCCTAGCGATTGATGGGAATAGGTATTCCTATTCCTTTGTGTAATCGCACGCTAGGCTACAGCCACGAGGCTACAGGCTTCTACCTCATACCTCGGAAACCGCCTGCCATTAGACGCTGGGCAGTTCCGCCCGCATCATTGTTATCGCGCTGCCAGCCTGCCTGTCCCTTATTAGGGTCAAGCCCTCGGCCCGACATATCCTTAGCGGCACCCTTGGGCTCGCGAAAAGGATTCTCGCTGCGGAGAGCTTTATTGCTCTCCTTCACGTATTGATTGGACGTATCCACGTCCTTCACCTTTGCAGCTAGCTTACGAAGCTCATAGCTAGCAGCATATCCGGTAATCTTGCTGGGCGCACGAGGGGCCCAAGGGTAGGTCAATCGAGAAAGCTCGCGGAGCGAATGCGAGCAGCTATCTGCTTCTGTACGAGCGGCAGCAATCGCTTTCCTAACGCATTCCCTTTCCAATCGGGAATAGTTATCGTCAGCCACCTTGACGTTCAGGCTTGGGGCAATTGCAAGCTTTTCGACCGTGTTGGCCCATGCGATTAGGTCATCACGATAAGCCTTCAATTCAGGCTCATTAGCGCTGCCCCAATCGGGGCGGATTGGGGGCATGTTGCCACAATCCTTCGGCTCGTTCTTATCCTTGGGAAAGTACTTTCCCACGCCAATTCGGGGCCCTGGCTTCGGAGGATACCAGAACACCGTTTCGACGTTCGCAAGCTTGTTTGCAAGCGCAATCTTCTTTTCTGGGTCCGCCGGAATGGTGCGAAGGTGAAAGGCTCCGCTATCGTCGAAAACAAGGTCCCTCTGCTTACGCGGAGCAGAACCCTTTTCCGCCTTGGAATTGGTTTCGGCCTTAGTGGTGCCGAGATTCCACTCCTGATAGGCGAACCATTCACCCGCGCCCGTTTCCGGAACCGAAGCGAGCAGGATAGCGCCAGGAAAGGAATCGAGGGAATTGTGCATTCCCAGGCCCTTCTTGGAAACCTGGCCAATCTCATTGCGAATGACCTTGGACACAACATAGACCATACTGGCCATTGGTTTACCCTTTCATAAAGATGAATAAGCGGGGAGCTATCAATAACCTTTGATTCGGAAGATAGTTAGGTCTATCAGATATGATAGACTCCCCTAGGACATTAGGCTGGAATCGAACCAGCGTCTCGCTATTGTTTCAAGCGATACCCGAACCATTCGGGCGAATGTCTTTCAATTGTATGCTCGAAAGCTAGGGGAAAGCTATTACCCTTTCCCCTTAGCTATCAGAGGGAAGCGCGAGCGCGCTCGCCCTTCGCCGTGGCGACGATAGAAGCCTGCAAAGCCTTTGCACGCTTCGCGACCGTCTCGTCCTTGCTGGCAGCGAAAGCCTTAATCTCATCCCAGGTATACGCCTGAGGCGGACCATCGGAACCGTCCAGCGGACGGACCTTCGCACCCTCGCACGCCTTGACGGTGAACGCATCCGCCTTTCGGCCCGGACCCTCACCCGAACCCGAAGAGGGCTTGGAAGCCTTCACGAGAGTTTCGAGAACGTCTCCGGCAGGCGAACGCTCCCCACCCTCCACCGCGGCGGTAACCGCGGCGTGAACCGACTCGAAAGCCTCCAGCATATCATCCGCGCGGCCCTCGGCCACGAGATAATTCATGATACGCGTCGCAGTCAGAAACCCAATGTCGCCATACTTCTTACCAGCCATGATAATACCTAATCCCCTGAATATCAGGGGCCCTTACGTAAACGTTTCGTGACGTGAAAGTTTAGCGATATTGCCTCTTTCACCCCAAACAAGATAACCACCATGGTTCGCTTGTCAAGCCCTTGCGTTTCCGCTTGGGTCGCGGCGTGGGGGCCGCTCCGTCTCATTCAGCATTCTAAGACTTCCTAGTTTGCTGTCAAGGGGCGCAAGACTTGCGCCCGGAACCATGCGACGGAATCGAACCGTCAAGCTTGCATGCAAGCTTTATGCCAGTCATGGTTTCTCGCCTATGAACGGAAGTTTATACTTCCTTCAATCGAGCAGTGCCGCGTGCCTTGCACGCCTGCTTTGCCCCTTTGAGCACCTTTTCGATGCCCTTGATATCCACATCGAAACGCCCCATGGCATCGAATGTGACATCGTTTGCGGCGCAGTGACGCGCCGTTTCGGCAGCCTTGGTTAGCTCTTCGATGGCGTCCTTCAACGCCACGAGAACCACGTTCATATCCTTCTGAAAAGCAGCCTTCTCCATCACTTGGCCTTTCGTGACTCTGTTTCCAAGGCAGATTGCAAGTCTGCCATTAGCTCAGCGATATATTCCGAATACTCTTTGGAATACTTGAATGCTGGCGCTTTCCGAAGAAAGGCACCCACCATGAGTCCTGGCGTTTCCGTGCCATACTTGGCAAGAAACGCCTCGATTGTTTCCGTGGGCATTCCCATTACCGTTCCTCCCAGCGTCCAATGTAAGACATGAAAGCTGGGATGTCAAGGGCTCGGATGTCCACGTGAATTGAGCGTGCGTCTCCCAGGGTGGTTCCCTGAGAATAGTACACCGCTTGGGCCTTGAACCAAAGGCGAAAACCTCTGGCATTCGTGGCATGGGTCACCTTGAGCATTGGATTGGACATTGTCCAGCCTTCCGCCTTTAGGCGCGCCCAGATAGCTTCCCTGGCCTTTGCGAACGTTTGCATTAGCCTTTCCTTTCGTTCCGAAACCCCAAGGGACAACTATTCATTGCCCCGACCAAAAACTTTCAATAAACCCCGGGAATAATTCACTTTCCACTAGGGTAAAAAGGTGCTTTGCTTTTTTTCAATCTCAGACACACAGAATGGGAGGGCGAAAGGGAGTCGAACCCTTTAGTTACCAGCCACCTATTGCTAGGTCCTGGCGCCCTCTCGTATCAATTGCATTAGTCCACAGTTGGACTAATGCAAGGGGGTTACCCCTAGCTCCCTGTAGAGTGAGCATTGCTTACCTATTCAAAGCATTAGCTTTACGCCCTCATGATTGTGTTAGGTGGAAGACATGTATCCTACACATTCGCCTAATTGCGAATGTGGCTTATGTCTTAGCTTTCCGCTGCCCGATTGTAGGGACGGTTCCCATCGTTTCTACTTTGGAACCTATGCGGTGGAATCGCGCCACCGTCTCAGCTGCGAAAGCACTGCTGCGATTACTGCCCGAACTAACGTCATCCTTCCTGTACCTTTCTTGCCTTATCGTAGGCATAGCTGGACTCCGGGGAATATCCCCGGAGATTTAGCGGCGAGCCCTCTTCGTGTTCGCTTTCGTCGGGACAACGGAAAGCATATAGCAGGCTTTCGCAATCGTCCTCGCACGGACCAAAGCGACTTTCGCTTTGACCAATTCGGAGCAATTCTTCCAATGAAGCCATTGACTTTCCTTTCGTTTGGAAACCCTAAAGGAACCAGCGACACGAATAGTATTATCTTATCCTTATCAACCTATTAGTATAGGTTTTATTCGCTGGTTCCTTTAGCGATTACCAATTAGAACCATCCAAGGGACTCGCACCCTTGCCCTCGTATGAGGTAACCTAATGATGGTTTCCGTTCGTGTCAAGGGTCCGACCAATACCACCCCTGTACGCCATTGATATTGGCGAACATGAGTTTGACGGTCTTACCCCCAATCTTTCCGTAGGTGTAGGTGCTAGTGGAAGGAACGCCACCACTAACGAGATTGACGCAACCCCCGTATCGGAATGAAGCTTGCGCCGCTTGACCATGGTCGATTAGGTGCATTAGCTTTTCCTTTCGGTCAGTACGGGCTATCGCACCCGCAATTGCCCACGCGAAGAGACGCTACACCATAGGTTCCATCGGAACGCCACTGGGCATGTTCGCAGAACACATCGACATTCCTTCCCAATTGGGAAGCGAGGTTATGTGCTGCTCGGAATCCCGCTTGTGTGCGAGAGAAAACGTGCAGGACCTTACCATATTGATTAGACCCTGGCGTACACTCTGCAATCACCAGCCTGTCAATCATTAGCTTTCCTTTCGTGAAAGGATTGGTTCACGCTCCCTTGATAGGAATAGGTTTCCCTATTCCCTATTGTAATCGCTGGGAGCGCGAATGTCAAGCGTTTTCGCCTGCGTACTTCCAATAACCACGGCCAGCCTGAATCCAGCGACCAGGCCCCTGACCAGTGCAGATGGTTTGATAGATTGAACCATCATTCCTTCCTGCTGCTCGTGCAGCTTCCGCGATATCCGCTCGGCGGAATTCCCGCGTGGGCGAAGCCGCGAACAGAGCGAGACACCATTCCGAATTGGTCGGATGTCTCGTTTGAGACGCACGTGGAGTACGATCGAATTCTTCCGGCAAAGGAGTGGCCGGGGAATTGAGCTTGGACAGAATCAGTTGATTCTGTTTCGCAATCTCGGTGAGCAGAACCACAACCTGAGCCATATCGGAAGACTTTGCCTTTGCCATTAGCTTTTCCCTTGTGAAAGGATTGGAGAGACGTGCTCAAGTCTAGTAGCGAGTAATTATCTGTCAAGTAACCCAGTTCAGGAATCTTTCTACAATGTGGCTTTACCTGTAAGATGTGCAGGGAATCCCAGGTTTACGTTGGGGATGGGAGCTACACACGCTTGGTTATGCCCTCTCGCCTCTTATGAGGCATGATGATTCCGTTTACTGGGCGCAGGGTTATGGGGCTTTGCTAGTGTGAACCATTGTTCGGATGGGAACATGTCCCATGAACGTGATTCCTTTTCGCCCTCTATACCTACAGTCTAACAGTTTTCTCGTTACCAGACTTGAGAAAGTCTCAAGTTTCCCGGACTCATGGGACAGAATGCCAACGTGTGCCTATTGTTTACCTTAGCGTATAGCTTAGGTCTAATCTTGGCGGTCGTGTGGACCTAACCGAACGGGTCGGTTATAGCTTTCCATCCCATGGAAAGACGTGTCTTTTTACGATTGAGCATGGTGGCAGCGCTATAACCTGAACATACAGGCTTCTAGCTATCAGCATGACAAACACCTCTTACAGAATCGTCATCCTTCCACGCTCAATCAATTGTTTTTCATTGGTAGGATTGGGGCATCCGTGGGCATCCATCGACGCGAGTATATCGCTTGCAATCGCTGTGCATTGTTAGTGCCGCAGATTACTAGTGGCTTTGCTTTCGGGGTGCGTGGTACACGACAGACCATTGCTAGTCGCAAGTCGCTTTCCGCTCTCATCCGATAGCTATCGCTATCGGACTTCGCCCTTCCATCTACCTAGCTGGTTTTCCGCTTAGCGTTGCGCCATATATCCCTAGTTATCGTTAGGGAAACAATCTTGGCGCGCTATCGGTTCGGTTCCGTGCTGCGTGTCGCGAAACCTTTTCAGGTTCCGGCCCTTACCTTCCGGTTAGGGACCACCAGCTAACATCGCACGGCCGCTTATTGTCAAAGAACTAGGGGAATCTTTCGATTCCGCCGGGAATGAAACCCGTACAATGTGCTTTTCGTGGCTTATACTCTGGTTTTAGCGGCCTAACCAGGAAACCGTTTCACGTTTGGAAACCTAACCGCCTTGCTTTGCTTGTCAACCCCTCGTCTTTTCCTCTTTAGCGCACCCTTTGGGGATTGGGCCTATGGCCCGATTATTGCTTTGGAGGGAAGCCTTCGGAGCTTTCCGTTCAGCGTCGCGGTTAGGTTTTCATAGAACGGGCGCGCTTTTCAGCGCTTTGGTTTCTAGGAAGCCTTAGGCTTTCCCTCCCCGCTTTTCTTCGGGGGCTCTCTCACTGTAAGGCCGGGGGATTCGCTTGTCAAGGGGCGCTTATTCAACCCCTTTTCCCTTCACCCTCCCTGGCCTTCCGAGCTTAGGCACCCTTTCGATTGCTGTCAAGGGTTGCTCGGAATCGAGCGGGTTAGGAACGCTAACCCCTTTGGGCTCTCGGGCCCATTGGGAGCTTAGTCACTCGGAAGGGGTTGGCAAGGGGTTGGGGGCGAGATAGTTTGGCACGGGCTTTGCTATCGTGCGTCGCGCGTTCCCTTCCTGCTTTCGTGAGAGGCTTTGGAATCCAAAGCGTGCCAGGGGGAAAGCTTTTACAATTGAATTGGAAAGAAAGCAGAAAAGAAAAGATTATGTTTAGGGCGGAAAGTAATAGGAACTAATCAGAATGTCATATGTTAGGGACGGAAAGGGGATAGACTTTAGGGTTGGGAGCCAGGAGGAAAGTACAGTATGATTGGGGTTATGTAGGGAGTGGATTAGGGAGGGAGGGGCGCGCGGGCGTGGGAAATAGATAGATTTAAGACAAAACGGGGTAAGGGGTAAGTATAAGTATAAGTATAAATATAAAAGAGAGAGTTTAAGACAAATAAGTATAAATATAACAAATAAGAGAATAAGCTAAGATAGCGAGCAGAGTATTAAAATATACAGCGGGCGAACTAGGGTTAAATATAAGTTAAGTATAATTAAGCTGGGAGACTCTCTTTCTTGCGTCTCTCTCACACAGACAATATAAGCACGGAGAATGGCCCGTCAAGGGGGCGAGATCTTTAAAGATCCTGGGTAAATAAATTACGACACCATTATAAACTTCTTATTAAGAGCTTTATAATAAGCGTTAGCATTAATACTATTATCATCTAGATTAAACCTAGTAACTTGAGAGGCTCTTAAATAAGCATCCCATCCGGATAATCTTATCTAAGAAGAAAGTCTTAGTGTAACGTGGCTTATGCAATTGTAAGAACTCTATATAAAAAGGATTAAAAGAGGGATTGGGGTTATTGAAGAATTCATCAATAAGAAGATTTAAATTGTTTTCTTGAGAGAGGGGAATATCAATAGTATCAATAATATAAATAGGATCTTTTACTACCATAGAATACTCTATAGGGGAATGAATATTATTAGTATCAAATACTTCATTTAGATCATTAGAAAGGAAATACTTATTTCTAACATCAGAAGCATCTAAAGGATAAAAATCATTAGTTATTCTAGTTAAATTTAAAATCAAAATAATACCGCAAAATAAAAAAGATGAAATGGGCATTGGAAAATTTCAATAAATAAGAAATTAATTACCGAAATAAACAATGCAAAAGAGAAACGGGGTTAAAGCGTGTAAATAGAAATTGTCAGAAAGAGGGTGAGTTTGGAAATGGAAAATGGGGGCGGGATATAGAAAAGCTTACAGGAACATCATTGTTTTTTTATACAAATCATGATAATGAGGGATTGCAGAGGCACCAGGAATATCAAAACTATGAACATTAATAATATTTGCCCAGATCTTCTTTGAACCTCTTTCATTCCAGGAATCAACCCAAGAATCCGCAATCTTATTTAAATAAACATTCTTTAAAATAAAGTCATTATTAAGGGGGTTATAAATAGGGTTATGAATAACCATTTTAGCATAAATAGAGTTATACATAATACTTGGGTTATTTAAAATATCGTTTATAAAAGAAATTATTTGTTTCTTGGGAAAATCATTATTAATTAAATATCCATACTGATATGAAGTTAAGATATACTTACCGATTATAGATTTTAGCATAATCATTAATCTTAATGAGATCATCCCAAGGAATAAGGGAATTTAAGAATAGGGTGGGATCAATCATTGTATTAAAGCTAGCTTTTTGTAAAGGTTCCTATGAAATTTATCGGCGGAATCTGTTATTATAAACTGATGAATTTGAATTAAATTAGGATAATGCTCATTATACTCATAATAATAGCCATTAACTTTTTTTAAAACAAAAGGATTACTAATAAGATAATAATTAATATAATCAATATGCGTATTAGGCTTTGGTGTAGATCTTAATACGAAATCCATGTAAAAATTATTATAAATAGGATCAGGTTCATTTAATAAAGAATTAATAAAGTTAATTAATTCTTTTTCATTAAGATTATAATTAATAATATAATCTTTCCTAATAGAGCTTAATACATAAGAGCCGAATTAAATCTTTAAACTCAGGATCAAACCCAGAAGTAACTGCTGTACTAAAATCGGTTAAACTATTTATAAAATCTGTATAATTGTTTTTCATTGTATTAATAAAAGCTTTTTGAAAAGGTTATCATAATAAGCTTGGGCTTTAGGATTTGAGCAAGAACCATATTGTTCAGCAAGACGTTCAATAAAATCAGGGAAGAATGTATAAATTTGCTTTGCCAAATCGCCATGAAATCCATCCAAATAAATATTATGATTAAAAGAATTAATTTTACTTAATTCGCCTTCAAGGTAAGATCCCTCTTTAAGAACATCTATATAAAATTCTTTATATTGATCCGAGGGGTTATTTATTATATCATCAAGCTTAATAATAAGGTCTTTTTCGGATAAATTTGAATCCAATGAAAAAATTATCATGGTTTTGCTTGTGTAGAAATACAACGAATACTTCCCGCTTTATATCTTTATTTACTTTGGTGAAAGTAATATCATCAAAAATATATTTAGTCATAGTAACATAATCATCTTTTTGGCAAGAGCATCATAATATTCCTCAGCTTCATATGGTATTGTGAAATGGGCAACTTGTTTGACATGACGATTATCAAAGGCTTTAGCATTAATATCACTTACATCAATAAGCGTAAAAGATACGGGCAAATTGTTCATTGCAACATAAGGGCTTTCTTTGTAAGATTTAAATAGAAAGGAATTGCATCAGGCTCCATTATAAATCTATGGATCTCATCATAATAGATTTTATTAACATTAAAATCTATTGTTTTAATTCTATTAAGAAAAAATACTTGGGTGTAATTGCTTTCAAGAGATTTTATATATTTATCATATAATCCACAAAAATTAATATAAAAATTGGGGTTATTTATATCAGGACTATTAATTAAATCATTAATATCTTTAATTAATAAATTTTGATTATTAAGTTTATGCTCAACAAAAAAGCTCAGATTATTTAAATTCTTAAAATAATAACTGTGAGATGATAAAGAAGTTGACTGAAAATTATTATCGTTATAAATATCATTATGTTTTTTAGATATAAAAATATTTACTGTACCCGCAACTCTTGCATTAGAGAGAAAAAAGTATTTTCCAACATAATTAATCTCAGGATTAATTTCTGTGAGCTTATTTAAAGTTAAATTATTATATTTAAAATGGTCCATATTTATTTAACCATAACAATTTTTTTAAGCAAATTATAAATTTTATGGCCTTTATTTAAAGAAGCTTGGCCAATTTCATGATAAATTATTTTACTTACTGATAATTCTTTAATAGAATTAATATAGCAAGACAAATATCTACCTTTATTAAAAATATCATTTATTGTGAGATTCCAACCATTACCATTAGAATCAAACTTATTAAGAAATAAATACTTTAAAAGATCAATATTAGCTTCATTATTTAAAAAATCATAAGCATCTTTATATTTAATGTTTTTATTAATTGAAACCAAAGAATTTGTATTGGTAAAATAAAAGTCAAAATGCTCAGTGTTATAACTAAAACTGGGATCATGTTGGGCAATTGATTCTTCACTAGTTGAATCAAATGTGTATCTAATAATCAATTTGTCTTTAAAATAAGAAGAATCTTTAGAATTAATAGATTTAATATCAAATATTTCAAACATGTTCATTGTATCATTAAAAGCTTAATGACACCCTTTCTTACTTTATCAATTCCTGGATGATTAATCATTTCCCAATCATTATGGCCAACTAATTTAAAACAATGAATGTTATTGATATTAAAAACTAATTTACTGTTCTCATTTTTATAAATTACATCTATTAATTCTAAATATTCTATATCTTTCCAAACAGATTTAACTATATTATTATAATTTTCATTAAAAACTAATGGATTGAGTATATCTTCATTAAAAACTAAAATATGATCAATAGAATAAACATTAATGGATGCTGTAAGGTTTTCGCAGTATATAAATATATATTTAACCATAATTAACTCAACATTAATATTTTCTTGGCTAATTTTTCATAAGTCAATGCATGGTTATAATTAATTGGAAATGACATGTGTTGCTCAAAATCGCAAGATAAATCTGGATAAACTTTACTTATTTTATTAATATAAAATATAGTTGAGCTATACTCGCGATTTAATATTTGCACAATAGCAGCGGCAATGTTAGTATGATTTATTTTATTATTTAATAAATACATATATAAATTATTATTTTTATCAAAATTTGGCTCTAATATGAAATTTTTAATTTTATTTAAATTTTTTGAACCTTTAAATAAAAGACAAGAGTCTCTTGCAAAATCATATAAATAAACATAGCCATGTGGGTTTGTATGATCAATAATTCTAAAATCGACTTGTCTCTCATAAGAAGATTTTTCCCCAAACCACCTAATGAAATATTGACCGCTCTAGGTTTTTATAATCATTAAAATCTTTAAATGAATCAAGGTATTCTGTATTTAATGGTATAATTTTCATTGCAACATAACTACTTTTTTAAGTGAACGAATAATATAATCATTGTAATCTTTATAAAAGAAACGATAAACTGCATACTCTTTTACATGATACTTAACATTATCAAGGTTATTTTTCCATACTTCTTTAACTTCACAAATATTTATATTAATATCATAATATTTATTTTCAAGGCTTTTAATTAGATTAATACTTGAGTTAAACTGCTTGAATGTTTTCAGCACATCAAAAGCATTAATTAAATGAATATCTGAGACTTTAGAAATATCTTCTTCTACTTGTTTTTTAGTATTGAAAATTGGCAAATTTAAAAGATCATCTTTAAATAAAGTTTTTTGTTGACCATTATAATTTAACTGAAGCGCTCCAAAAGGGGGAGGTTGAACATCCCATAAACTTCTTTGATGATTTGAAAGAAGCTCCGGTTTAATTATAAACTTACCTACCAAGCTAAATGGTTCTATTTCTTTAGTTAATATTTGCATAGGTAAACTTATTTGCACATTAGCAATTTTTTATATAAATTAGTGTAAAACTCTACATCGGAGTTTTTTGGCTTTATCCAAGCAATACGGGTTAAATTAACATAGCCATAATTAAATGAGTCTATTCGATATAAAGAAAATGCGATATTCTCTAAAATCGCAGAAGAGTATTCTTTTATATATTTGCCAAAAGCACTATAAAGTTTAATGTATTTAATACTAGGATTATTGAAAATATTATAAATATAATTTGTATCAACATAATTATTAAATAAAATTATACTTTTAGCGCTGTTAACAGCATCTATTGAATAGTAGAGTTCATCATTAAAACTTTTAATATAAGAAAAAGAAATACCTACAATAATTTTGTTATTATAGGTATTATTTAAATCATCAGTCTTATTTTTATCCCAATCAATAGAGGATAAAGATAAATTTTTCTTATTTTTAGAGAACATTACATGGGGCTTTCTTTATTAGAAGAATTTATTGCGATTTTATATTTGATAAAATTTCTTTTGTAAACTTAATATCTTCATTGGTTATTTTTTCGGAAGATTTCCAACCAGCATTCCATCCTTTTGTAAAATTAACCCAACTATCTAATGGAATATATGAGTTGTTAAATGGTGTAATAGTCCAATTCCAATATTTTAGCGTTCTAATAGCTTCAGCAGCATTTATATAATCATCATTTCCTTCATTTTTACTAAACTCTGCTAGCAATTTGCCAAATTTAAAAAAATTACTTGCATTAAGCGCTTTATTTAAAGCTTCTTCTAATTCTAGAAATTTAGCATCTAAAGAATCTTCATTAGCATTATCATTTAATACATCATCAAATTCAGCTTGTTTTACAAGCTTGGCAAAAATTTCAATCGCTTTAAATAGAGAGGTAAACTTTAAAAGACTCATGATTTAATATAAAAAGATTAGCTTAGCATTAATAGCTTGGTGTATTTTACCCTAACTTTATTAACTATTAATGGCTCGGTTGTTACCTTATAACAAAAAATATCTTGAGATTCATATAAATTTAAGCGATTAACATTGTTATCTTGAAACAATTTCATATCTAATAATAGAGATTTTAAAATTTTATCCATAGACTTATCTATATCTTCTAAAAAATCAAAGATATAAACGTGTTTATGAGTATCCCAATCAAGGTTTTCTATAGCATTTAGGTCACAAAATATAAAGAAATACATAATTTATGAATATTTTAATAATGCATTAGCTAATGCTAGGGCGCCTTTTTGAAATCCTGTGGATAAAACAAAAACATTACCAAATTTTAGATTAGAAAGAGTAGATATAGAGGTAGCCAATTTATTTATTGTGGTTTTAAGTTTTTCGGCTTGTTCTTTAATCTTTTGGGCATTTTTAACTTTCTGGAACTTTTGAATGTTTAAGTTATAGATTCTAGCCTCGTTGATAAGGTTCTCAATCTCTGTGGAAGTATCTTTAACATCATTTAAAGTTGTTTGAATTTGGTTAAACTGTTGCTTCATACAGACAGACTTGAAGTCTTCAGACAACATATAAAAAGCTTGTGAATCATGTTTTAAATTAATAAACTCTTTAATAGCTTTAGAATACTCTTGAGAAGAAGAAATAGAACCACTTACCTTAGTGATTGCTGATGATAAAAACTCCAAGTTAGTAGAAAGTTTTAACATGCTAGTTATATTTGATTTAAGTATATCAATTATAGTAGGATTAAGAAGTTCTTCCTCCGTCAATTGGGCGTATTTTTCAATTAATTCAAACAAGCTAGCCATGTTATTATTCAAGAATAAGCAATTGTTTTTAATTATTTAAGCATTATGAGTTTTTTTAAGTAATTTAAGTTATCTTCAGATAGAGTAAATGGTTGATAAGGACTACATTCAGCCTGTATTACACTACATCTCACATAATACCATGAGAAATTAATATTTTTGTTTATAAGTAAAATAGCAAACTTAGTATTTGCTAGTTTATCTAGCACACAATTAATATCTTTAGGAATTTCGGGAAAAATTAAATTTTCACTTGAATTAAAGAGTGAGCAAGAATATTTTGTAGAAAAGAATGGTGAGTGTGATCTTATCCAGCTTGCCATACCAGGCGTTGAATGCCAGCATAACATGAATTTATTATCTAATTCTTGCGGAGAGTCCATAAATATTGGATTAGGAATAATGTTTATTGTATGAGCGCTAATTTTTTTATAAAATAAATATAATTTAAAGGAAGCTCAATTTTAGAATAATATTCTAAGCTAACATATAAGTTTTCATCAAAAGAAAAAGTACTATTTTCAATAGTAGCTGTAATAAAACACAATTCTCTTCTGCCAGATAATATATCTAAGCAGTTTTTTTGTAGAAATTGTACAAATAATGGATTTTTTAACAAGTCTATATGCTCTAAGTTAGGTATTGTTTCAAATACAAACTCTTTACTACTACAAGTAAATTCTTCAAGGAAGACTTTCTCAAAAATTCTATTTAAACCATTTAATTTGCTTTTAACAACTGAAGCTATTAATATTTTATTCTCTAATAGTTTTATTTCTTCAAGACTTGCCATGTTTACACAATATAGTTGTTTTAACTAGAAAGTCTAGTTCTTCTAACTATGCGCGGGCCCGCTAGAAAAGCGGAACGCACCCGCGCGCATGTATAATAGTTCTTTGTACTACTCTGTCAAGAAGTTTAAACAACCACGTCTTTATTCTTAATAAAATCATTCACTACTTTTATGAACTTGTTTTTTTCCGCACTGAGACCCACCTTCTCACCATCAGATAGTATGACTACTGCTGTGTTTTGTCCAACATCAGCACCACCAGATAGAGCAACCGGGAAATCATTTAAACTATTTTGGAAGTTAATAATTTTCTCTTTTGGAGCTTTAGTAGCATCAGCAAGTTCATTGAATTTACTTAATATAAAAGCAAATTTTTCAGCGCCTTTAATATCATTTAAATTCTTAGCAAATGACATAAATTCTTTCATTTTTGAATTAAACTCAACATTTAACATTACATCAATTAATGCTGAGCAATCTTGTTCTGTAAATGTTAAGGCTTGACCACTTGGTTTATTTAATTTAACAAAACTATTGGTTCTTTCAATTAGATCTTGATAAAATTTAGCTGAAGCTTTTCCTAAATTTACATCATCTAAACTAGCATCGGAAGCTTTTAATTCATTTACTTTTTCTAAAATGGTTTTACCAACTCCAGCTGGATTTGCCCATATGTCATCGTTATAACCTTTTCCAGCAGCTAGATCGCCTAAGATCTTTTTAAGATTACCAAGTTTAGCTTGATCAGGCATTAAACCTAATTTATCGGCACCTTCTTGTTTTTCATATGCTAACATTTGAAGCATATGTTGGGCAAATTCCATAATACTTCCTTTTGAGGTTGGAACTTTTCCACCTGAAGGCATATTAGTAAAAGCAGCCATTTGCGCTTTTTTATAGAAATTATTTATAGTATTTACCATTTTTTCAAATTTTGACATTCAAGTGCTCCAAAAGATATACAAGTTAATTTGAATTTATTACCCTAATAATACAAGCTTATTTATAAAGATTTTAATATCTTCTTCTGTTTTAAATTTAGAAAATATCTTAAAATCTAGTTTAGGTATCTCTAAATACTTAGAGACTCCATCCTTACAAATAACTATATCTGTGTGATCGCTACACTTATTAGATAAATTTATTGACCTTTCATAATCAGACAATTCAAACTCTTCATAATCGATGCTAATTGGCGGAATAGTAAAGTTCTCAAAACCTAATGTATTTGAGTAAATTTTATACAAGCAGTTTTCGCAAGATTTAGAGAATATAAAATCAACTGATGGATTTACATTAACATTATAGATTAATAAATTTTTCTTGGGTTTTAATAAAAAATATGAAGTTGAAAATTGTAAATCTATTTCTTTTAAATTTACATTGCTTATTTCAAATGTAGAATCTTGTAATAAATAGTTCTCTGAAATAAAGAAAGCAAAGAATACTAATTTGCTTTTACAAATTGGACATTTTTTTCTGAAGTTATGAAATTCTAAAAATTTCATTGATTCTTATATAAAATTAACTCAGATAACAAAAGTCTATCAACTGGCATGGTATATCCAGGTGGACCATAATTATTTTTTTCAACTGTAGCCAATCCTTCTTTTATAAATAGAACGATGTCAGCTTTATCTTTGTTTAAATCGCTGGAAAAATCTCTGTAAACAATCGTGCGGAAGCCTTGTTGTTTTAAATAATTGACATAGTCCGGGTTAGATGCTAAATTAGAGTCAAATTCGGCGCCTGTCTCTATCTTTGTAGAATACAATTGGCGCTGTAATGGTCCCTTAACACCATCAGATATTTCTTCATTTACAAAAATGACAATTGGTGGTGCAAACGAAATACCCATATAATAATGGAAGGAAATTCATGGATAAATCAGATAAGTTAGAATTAGAAGCAAGCAACATTCCAGATTTTAAATTCTGTCTAACAGAGTCAAGCAAACAAGATAAACAATTTTTGCCTATAAGAGCTGAGCCTAAAGCTTCAGGCTGGGATGTTAGATGTGCTCAAAACTTAGAATTAAAACCTGGAGACTATTATAAAATTCCTCTTGGGATTAAGACATTTAGTCCTGATGGTTGGTGGTTAGAATTAAAACCACGCTCATCAACATTTGGCAAGAAATTTATTAATTCTTTAATTGGAACAATAGATGAGACATATGAAGGTGAATTAATATTTGCTTGTACATACTTACCATCTGATTTTTTGCAAAGCAACTCTCCTTCTAAAAATTATAATACATTAAAACTCTCATTTGGAGAAGCTATTGGTCAAATAATTCCTATTAAGCGTCAAGAGATGACTGTAACAGAAGTTGTTGAAGAAGAGTTTAAAGCTTTATGTAACAAACGTAATGCTTCTAGAGGTTCTGGTGGTTTTGGAAGTACAGATAAAAAATAATATAGAATATAATTATGTCAGAAGAAGATAAAACAGAAAGATATACGATTATTGTTGAATGTTTAGTTCCAACAGTATTAAAATTTCAGGTAGAAGCTGAATCGCCTGAAGAGGCTTTGGATATTATTAAGAGAAAAAATCCTAATAATATAGATTCTAAGGTTCATTCTAGAATAAATACAAAACAAACAGTGTTTAATCAAAACACGTCTAATGTTAGATTGGTTAAGCATGGGAAGTAATAGAAAATAATCTAATATATACTTATGGTTTCAGGGGATTTATATTGTCCCATTTGCAATAAGCATTTATCTTCTAATTTAATTAAAATTAATTTAGAAGTGATAGATGATGAACCCACTTATATAAAAAGAGAATTTATACAAGTACCTTGCAAAAATAATAATCATTTCTATATATTAGAGATTCATCCTCATAAAGTTGAGGAAATTTTTATATTTGATACTGCATCAATTTCAACAAGTTTTTTCTTTCTAGCTTATAGAATTCCAACAGAGTCAACTCTGGAAAAAATAAATAACTTTATTTATAATAAAGTTGAAAACGGCATTTATTATTCTTTTATTAAAATAAACGGCAACGTTAAACATACTGATTATTGTTTTAACATAAAAGAATATAAAAAATTAATACTTTTATCTTAAAGGATACTATGAGCGGTTTAAATTATTATGTAATAGATACTGAAACAACAGGACTAATGGCTAATTACCATGAGATATTTGAAATATCAATAATTAGAGTAAGTGATAAAGTTCAACTATCAAGAAAGATTAAAGTTAAAAATCCTAAAAACGCCAGTTTGGAAGCTTTGCAAATAACAGGGAAAAACATAGCAGACTTATATTATGGAGAAAGCCCTTATAAAGTAATAGAAGATATTAATAACTTTTTTAATCAAGATGGTGGAGATGCTAATGCAAGATGCATATTAGCTCACAATGCTCCTTTTGACCAAAGACATTTACACGCAATGTGGACAACTTACTCATCTAACTTTCCTGCTAACTATTGGCTTTGCACAATGAAGTTATTTAAACAGTACCAAAAAGATAAAGGTATTGTAAAGGCTGCAGCTAAATTACCTGATGCTTGTGCCGCTTTTAATATAAATAAAGCTGAAGGAATCCACAATGCTAAAAGCGATTCTAGAAACACTTATTTCTTATGGCTTGAGTTACAAAAGAATACAAGCTATTTAAAAGAAATAAAGAGAATACCTCATTTATTAAAAGGTCAATCTGATTCATTTAACACAAATGAGAAAGAAGAGCTATTAGAAGAACTAAATGGTGCATAATTATAGTTATGAAGATTTTTATAAGCGTTTAGACAAGCATATTGCTGCTGCTGAAGCATTTTCTCAAAATAAAAATCTTAATTTCATAATTAAAAGCTGCAGGCTTAAACCATCAAAATTTTTACTAGGATCTAAAACATTTGAAGATTCATTTTATATAGATAAATTATGGATTGATGAAGAAGGTAATGGTTTAAAGTTAAGCAACTCAAATATAGAGGTTGTACCTCAATGTACACAATTTATAAATATGAAAATTATTAGTACAGATATTTATAAATTTAGAAATATAAATGAAAATTTAAAGCTTGCCCAAACGGTTATTATTTTAAAAGATTCTAATAAAGAGTATTTGTTTCTTTTCTTAAAGAGCCAAATGTTTCAATACTATGTATTAAGCGATAATCAAATAGATTATTCTTTTTCGCCTTTAATGCTTAATGTAGACTTTTTAATATTATTTAAATCTGAGGTTAATTCAATTAAAGATATTAAAATAATCAATATTAATAATGCATTAACTCAAGAGAGAGTGTTAAAAGGGTTTATGTTTAACCCTTTTAATTTAAATATTAAAACTCTCTTAAGTAAAAAAGGATTTAAATGGGCGGAAAAGTTAAAAGAGACAGAGTGATTTTAGAAGGCAGGGTTATTGATAATTGTAAAGGTATATTTTTAGTTGATATTGGAAATAATACAATTGTATCTTGCAGAATATCTGGTAAAATTAGACAACACGCCATTAAAATAGTTAATGGGGATGAAGTTAGAATAGAAGTTAGTGAATTAGATACAAGTCAAGGTAGAATTATTGTTAGAAAATAATATTTTAACATTTTATTAGATTAAAAATGACTATAGGTTTACTTAAATTAGCTAATAAATATGAATTTCTGATTAAAAATGCAGGCCGTAAAGAAGACGTTTTAGCAGCATTTCCAAAATTATCTAAAGAAATTGAAAAGTTTTGCGAACAAGCCCCATCAGGTAATTTAAAATATTTATTATGGCAAGCCAAGGTACTTGATAGCGGCCAAGCTTTAACGCAAGAAATTATTGATGTTACTAAATTATTTGATAAATATAAAGAAAATTTACCTAAAAAAGATATAAACCAATATTCAGTAAAAGAATTTACAGACCTTAGAGATCTTTTATTTAAGATAAAAGATAAAAAGACACAAAAAAAGTCTCTCTATAAGATAGATGAGGCTCCTGATACACAAACTGTTTATGAAGATGAAAGTTGCAAACTTTTACTTATAAAAAACAAAGCCGCATCTGTCCATTTTGGTAATGGAGCGCGTTGGTGTATTTCTATGAATAACGCTTCTTATTTTGAAGATTATGATTCAAGTAATGTTGTATTCTTTTTCTTATTATCAAAAGAGTTGACAAAAGGAGTTAGTATTAATTATAAAATTGCTATTAGTAATCAAAGAGATGTTGACAATAATATTATAGAGCAAATATTTTGGAATTCAAACGATGATCAAATAAGTTATATGAGCTTATCACATGATTATCCAAATATAAGCAAAATAAAAAGCATTATAGATAATGTTGCGCCTCAACAACCAAAAAGTATTTTAGCTAAAGTTACTGATAATACTGCTACTGCAGAAGAAATAGAAAAATGCTATGAATTTGCTTTAAGACAAGAAGATGAAAATGTACAAATAAAAATCATTGACATTATAATGAATAATAAAAATGTACCACATCATATAATAATAGATTTATCTCAAAATAAAAATGTTGATATTCGTAGTCATATAGCCAGCAATCCAAATTCTCCCAAAGAAGCTTTGTCTCTTTTATCTAAAGATGAAGAGAAGGATGTTATCGCTTGTGTAGCTGCAAATCGAAATGCTTCCAGAGAAACATTATTAGATATCTATGAAAAATGGTATTTTGATAGTACAATTATTTCTGAATTAGTACGTAATAATAATTGTACTGAAGAGGTTCTTTTAAAAATATCTAAAAGTAAAAATAAATTGGGTCGCTCTCAGCTAGCAGATAAATATAATTGTCCTAAAGAAATTCTATTAATTTTATCTAAAGATGTGGAGTTTATCGTTCGTTATAATGTAGCTAAAAATCGAAATTCTCCTGAAGAAGCTTTGTTAATTTTATCCAAAGATAAAGAATTTCAAATTCGCTCTAATGTAGCTAGTAATCCAAATTCTCCTGAAGAAGCTTTGTTAACTTTAGTTAAAGAAAATAAACTTGGTCTGGATTATAAAATAGCTAACAATCCAAATGCTACTGAAAAAGTTTTACTAGCTATATTTAATGGTATTAACCGGTCAAGAGCATACTGTTATGATGAATTTAATTCAAAATAAAAATTGCCCTCCAAATATTTTATTAGATTTATCTCAAAATCGTGATTATCTTGTTCGTTGTTATGTAGCTAGTCATCCAAATACTCCCAAAGAAGCTTTCCTGGATTTATCAAGAGATGAACATCCTGAAGTTCGTACAAATGTAGCTAAAAATAAAAATTGTCCTAAAGATATTCTATCGGCTTTATTAACAGATAAAAGTATTTATGTTAGAGCTCATGCAGCCGAAACTTTGCAATTTCTTGATTTACAGTCCAAATTGGATATGAAGATAAATAAAAAATAATTAGATTTTATTCTCTAGATCTTTTAATGCAGCTAAGAAATTAGATTCTACACTAGATAATTCTTTATTTAGTTTAGCTGCTGGGTTTTTAACTTGAGGCTTGTTTGCAACAGGTTGATTTGCTTGACCAGCTGGTGTTGGTTTTCCTGGTTCTAAGTTAGTTAGAAAGTCTCTTGCATTCATATGGGCTTGAGCATCTTGTCCGCCAATATTAAACACTTTAAAACCACCACTGACTACATTACCATTCTCTCTTTTAAGACCAAGATTATCAATTATGTTATCTGCAGAATCTGTGGTTGAAGCATAATTTGGTGGTTTAATATTTGTATGAACAATATTAAAAGACTTTGATGGATCATTTTGGGATTCTTTAGCCCAATCAATCCAAGCTTTAGGAGTTTTTGATCCTTCATGAATTCCATCTAATACTGTAACACTTTTGATAGGCGCTACCAATTTAGATTTTTCTGATAAGATTTTCTCTATTGCACCATAACCACCAGAGAAAGAGACTAAGGAGATTGAGGTTGGATTTAAGCTAGTATAATGATACTTGGCAGAAAGAATTGAAATTATATTCTTAATGCTCTCATTAATATAACTTGCTTTACCAAAGGTTTGGGTATTTTCTAATGAACCCATGCCACCAGCTTCGCTAGCAATCCAAACTGTGTTTGGAGATTCAGCTACACCTTTGCCTGTAAACCCTCTTATTTGAAATACAAAGTTTATTCCATTGGAAAAATTATGTTTGTCGCTTATATAAGCAACAGATTTTGTATATGGTTGTCCAAGTGGTATTAACATATTAAAACTCTAAATCAGGAGCTATAGTTGGAACCCAAATATCTTCTGTACCATTCCAGCCAATATAGTCAGCAGAAAACCATGTATGACCGCCAAAGCCAAACTTGGTGCCCCATGAGTTTCTAATTAAAAACTCAGTATTTCCATTATTATTTCTTACTCCAACAATAACCATGGCATGTTTACCAACTATAGGGCTTTTGCTTGAGTCAGGTATTGGCCAACAAACTTCTTCAGCATTTGATACATTAAAGAATGTAGTGAAGTTTTTAGCAACAGGGGTTCCAAATACAACTGGATGATTCGCTCTAATAGCTGCTTCAATTTTTTCTAGTCTGTCGCTGCCATCTTCTTCAATTCTAAAGAATCCTGTAAGCTTATTTTCATAAGCTTCTCTATAAGCTTTGATTGGTGGTTGGGCAAATACTTTATTTGTATTATATTCCCAAGTTGATTCTCTACATGTTCCATGAATTTGCAAAGAAGCAAATGCGTATTTAATATAAGTGCCATCATCGGCATCAGTTGCTTTATGATAAAGCCTAGCATTCCAATAAGTAAATAATCTAGAAAGTTGTTCAATTGGTTTATTTGCGATTCCTAATAAAATTTCAAGTGAATCTACTGAAGAATTACCGAACACAACTACCTAATGAGTTTTGATCAGATATTGGGGTCTTTTCTTCTAATATATGTTCTGAAGTATTGGTGTTAGTATTAGCAATACTCATTAGATGATTTTGTATATCGCTTGTGAATAAATGATAGTCTTTATCATTTAAATCAGTTGGTATATAGCCGCTTTTAAATAACATTATTTACCCCATTTGTCGGTTAACTTTTTACATTCTTCATCAGATTTAGTTTGAGTACAGCAGTCTAATAGGGAGCAATGTTTAATTTCACTAATACATCTTGGATTTAAAAATACACCACCTTCTGATTGAGTATTTTTACAAAATAATTCAAAAGAATCTTGTGTTCTAACGCCTGGTTTAAGAAGATAAGCACAATCTCCATCAGGATCTTTATCTTGTTGTACTAAAACTTTTAAATTTTCTTCAGCTTTACCACACATTTCTGTATCAGTAACTACTGGAGGTGGCTTTGGTGGAACATAATCTGATTTGCAAGAAATATTGCCAACCATAATTGCTAATATTAATAAAACTGCCTTGTTTACCATAACAATATGCCTAAATTATATCAGCCTAAACTTGGTTAAACAACTTAATTAAAAGAACTGGACAAAATTCTTAGAAGTTATATAATATACTTGGGAGAAACATGACCATAAAAATCGAAGACTCATTAACTTTTTCAGATGTTTTACTAAAACCTAAGTTTTCTAAGATTAAATCTAGAAGTGAAGTGTCTTTAAAAGTTAAAATAAATGATTTTATATTTAGCAATCCAATTATCCCTGCAAATATGCCATCTATTGTTGGCAAAGAAGTATTAGAATTTTGCGCGGAAAAAGAAATGTTGTGTTTTATGCATAGATTTTCCAGTGTAGATAACCAATTAACAGATTTGCATTTCTTAAATGAAAGATTTGGCGAAAAAGTATTTAATAACATTGGTGTGTCTTTAGGTGTTAAAAAAGAGGATAAGGAAAACTTATCTAAATTTATTGATGCTGGAGTTAAAATATTCTGTATTGATATTGCACATGGACATTCTCAAATGTGTTTAGATATGATAAAATTTATTAGATCTCATACAAAAACAGCTTTAGTTGTAGCTGGTAATGTTGCAACTAAACATGGGGCCCAGGCTTTATGGACTGAAGGTGCCGATATTGTTAAAGTTGGAATAGGCTCAAGTAAAATATGCACCACAAGATTGGTGGCTGGTTCAGGCGTTCCACAATTGTCAGCTTTAATTGATATTGTGGAAAATAAAAGCTCTAACCAATATCTGATATCAGATGGTGGCGCTCAAATTCCCGGAGACTTTGTTAAAGCTTTATGTCTATCTGATATGGTAATGACAGGTTCATTTTTTGCTGGCGCTCCAGAAGTGCCAGGAGAAATAATTGAAATAGACGGTAAAGAATTCAAAAGGTATGACGGTTCTTCAACCATTGGCAAAAATGGTAAAAGAGTTGAAGGCGTTAAATCATTAGTTCCAGTACAAATGAGCATATCTCATCTATTAGATAAGCTCATTGAAGGAATTCAATCTGGCGCATCATATCAAGGCGTTAATGATATTAATAAATTACAACATGAACCAGTGTTTGTTAGATTATCACATGGAGGAACTGTTGAAACATCAATTCATGATGTTAAAGTTATAGGATAATGAAAAAAGATAAAGTAAGATGTGCGTATTGTAATACAATTCATTATATTGATGATTATCTTATTGATAAGAAATTTTGGGTCTTTTGTACCAAGAAAAATATTTATGCAAGAGAAATATGTATAAGATATGAAACTTCTAATTATAAACCATTGTATATTCAATGGGAATTGAGTCCATATAAGACTGATGAATTTGGAGACTTTGATTGTGTTAATATATCTTGGACAAAAAATGGTTTTACATATGTAAAAAAAACATACATAAATGACACCATGTATTACTATGCATGCAATGTACATGTTGATAAGCTATCTAAAATTAGAAATGCAAAATATATTTTAAATCAAGTTAAGAAACAATTATTATTACAGGATTAAATGGAACAAGATTATTTAGATTTATTAAAAAACATTTTAGAAAATGGAAATATAAAAGAAGATAGGACTGGTATTGGTACTAAAAGTATCTTTGGAACCAGACTATCTTTTTCTTTAAAAGATAATGTATTACCATTGTTAACAACAAAAAAAATGTTTACCAAAGGAATAATAGAGGAGCTATTATTTTTTATTAGAGGTGAAACTAATACAAAGCTTTTAGAAGAGAAAGGCGTTAATATCTGGAAAGGTAATACATCAAGAGAATTCTTAGATAAAAAAGGTTTACATAATTTAAAAGAGGGCGATATGGGTCCAATGTATGGATATCTATGGCGCAATTTTAATGGTGTAGATCAATTAAAGAATGTTATTGAGTTAATAAAGAATGATCCAGACAGTAGAAGAATACTGGTGTCAGCTTATGATCCAAGCTTATCTAACAAGTGTGTCCTCGATCCATGCCATATGTTCTTCCAATTCTATGTTGAAGATAATGCGTGGTTAAGTTTGCAATGGTATCAAAGAAGCGTTGATAGTTTTCTTCGGTTTACCTTTTAACATTTCAAGTTATGCTTTACTTACTCACTTAGTAGCCAAGATAACAGGCTTAAAAGCCAAAGAGTTGATATTTGTGGGTGGTGATACACACATTTACAAAAATCATTTTAATCAAATAAAAGAACAAATAAATAGGGATGTAAAATCAGATTTCCCAACTTTAAATATTAAAAAAGAAATATTATCGCTAAGTGATTTAGAAAAATTATCTTATTTAGATTTTGAAATTACAAACTACAATCCACAACCAGCTATAAAAGCTGATATGGCAATTTAACAAAGGAAAAAATGATTAGAATAAGCTATGAATCAGAAATTAAAAAATTAGAACATCAATTAAAAATAGTTGAAAAAAGAAAAGATAAGATAAATAAAAAGCTTGCTTCAATACAAGCTATTAAAACAAAATATCCTAATGCAAAAATAGGCTACAAGTCTATATTTATAGATGGTACAGGAAAAAATGCCTGTTTTAAAATAGACTATGATGGAGGTATTTGTTTTTTTACAAATGATAAATTTAATGAATATAAAATATTTTATGAATCAGATATAAAACTATTTTCTGTTGAAAGGCAATATAATTTACCTGGTAAAGGTTATTATAATTGCGATTATAATATTACTATCTATAATATAGAGTCAAAATTAGAAAAATATTCTAATAAAGAAAGCTTATTAGCTAAAATAGAAAAGAATTTACTAAAGATAGTTGCAGGAAAACAAAAAACATATATGAAAAATCTTACACTTAATGAGAAATCTCATAATTATGAAAAGTATAAAAAACTTTTGATGTTAAAGTAAATTGTATTTGTAAACTCTAATACCATATTTCGTTAATTCGTTTACGAATTTTTCTTTATCTTCACATAGAGACAAATCACTGTCAAATAAATGAACTGAAGCCTTTTCAAATTGACATAAGTCAATTAGTGGTTTAAGCTCTTTAGTTAAAGAACCTTCAATATATTTATTATTTTCATCAAAACACAGCATTGTCATGACCCATAGATCACTTTGCGCTAAAGTATAAGAAAACTTGCCAGGCTTCCAGTTAGCTTTATTAGCTGACCATCTCTTAAAGTCAAGAGATAGCTTATTAAAAATTTTGGAATATGCTTTCTGAGAGTCAAACTCCCATTTGCCATCCATTGAACATGGCAACAGAACTATTCTTAACCCATCTGGCTCAGCATTAGTAAATTTTTCTTTGGACTCTTTAACACGGCCCTTTTGCATAAATTGTGATGTAATCATTCAATCAAATTATATCACAGAGAAATGCTTATTTATTTTAAATAGCAGATCTTTTGTGTTATTTTTATTTTCAAAATTCATACTAGTCAAGCTAGAGTTTATAATTGACTCTGGGTCTAGTATGTTTTTTTTGACCTTCACAAGCTTATTGTTAAAGAACTTATCAAACAAGATGTCGGTTTCACCATCACACTCATCTAGAGAGTTGTCAGACAAGCCCTGAAAAGGCTTAACCCACTCAAATCCGTCAACTAGCTCAATAGAGCTGTTGCACATGTGAGAGTAAATATATTTCTTATCACTATTTAATAAGATATTTCTGTAATAACTATTGTTAGCTTCATAGTTAAAAAAATAAGTTTGTGTATTAATTTTAAACTTATTTTTAAGTCCCCTTGGACATGCCCAATAAAAAATTACTGGCGAAATTTGCCAGACTTCAATGCCCAAATCTAGAGCAATACATGAAGTGTAAGGCTCAAAGTCTGATATGATTAAATCAGGTTTAAGCTCAATAACTTTTTTGAAAAAAAGTTTAAAATTGTTATTTTTAAAATTTAAAACACTATCTGGACTAGTGAAATTTAAAATAGATTCCAAATTAAAATCTAAAGCTATATTAGATGAATTAGAAAATCCAGCAGTAATTATATCAAATTTGTTTTTATCTATATTTTTTATAAATCTAGAAATTCGTGAGTAAGACCCACAAAATTGATTGGCAGCATATAATATTTTATATTTATTATTTACCTTAAGCATTTGATTTGTTGATAGAATAGCTCTTTAGTAGCTAAAGTGTCTGCTTCAGCAGTGTGTGCTTTAGCATTCTTGATATTAAATTTCTTTAATAGAGTATTTAAATTATAAAATTCTTGCCTTTCTTCTTTGCACAAATCTATAAATAGAGCTATTTGTCTAACATCAATCATAAATGGTCTATCGCCAAATGGAAATGTTTCTTTTGATTCTTTCCACATCTCTTGTAAAAATTGAGCGTCAAATATAACATTTTGCCCAACTAAGATTCTATCTTTAGGCAAGCTGTTATCTTCCATAAACCAATTTTCAACATCAAACATAACATCTTGTTTTTTAAGATAGTTAGCTTTTCCATATTCTGTTTGATGCAATAAATCTTCCAGCTTATGTTTATTAATTCTTAAAGCTTCTTCAGCAATATTATTGGTGTGTTCTGGTTTAATCTTCCAAGTTTTAATTGTGTCATCTGAACATCTATAAATAGACAACTCTATAATGTCATTTAACTTATGATCCAAGCCTGTAGTTTCAGTATCTAAAATATAAACGGCGAAATGTTTGAACATATAAACTGCTCCTTGTCAACAAGTTAAATCTTCTAACTAGACAATCAGCTCTTTAAAGATTCTATCTTTGTTTTAAGATTTTTTCTTAAACTATTAATGGATTTAATGCCAGCTTTAGCCTCTACTAATAGCCATGAGAATCCATCAGGCGTTCTCAGAAACTCTTTTTCTTTTTTAGAAAGACTTTCGCTATCTAATGTAAAAATTACTTTAGTGTCCTCAAATATGCGCCACTTTTCTGATACACTTTTTGTTTCATTTATTTTTTTAATTCTATATATCTTAGCAACTTTTTTAGCTTTTTCCTCATCATATAATTCATAATCAAATTTGCTTAAAATGTATTTGATATTTTGGTCTCCACCTGAAGCATTCTCATTTGATGGAGTATAAAAATTATCTGAAGAAGATCCAGAACTAGTTTTTGATGTTTTCATTTTAATACAGACTCTCCTACAATTGTGCCAGTTATTGATGCTGCTAATAATCCAGAGAACCCTGCCGCTTCTCCGCAAACAAATAAGCCATCTAAATCTGTTTCAAATGTTTTAGAGACATTTATTTTAGCTGGCATGGGTTGTATCTCTGGAAAATGTAAATAACCTTTATCTAAAAGATCAGGACAGAATTGACTAAATTTTTCAAGCTCTGTTTTCAACCAATTAAATTGAGGGATAATTGATAACTTGCTTTTGTCGCTCATTATTAATGAAACCTTTTCTTTTATCAATCTATCATTTGCTAATAAAAATGTTAATCTACCAATACGATCTATTTCTTCCCAAGCATTTGCTTTTTGTATCTTTTTAATAAAAGAGAAAGAAACATTTTCTGTTTCCCAACGTTTCTCATTTGATCTAAATGCACATATAGCTAGATCTAAATGATCTTCTGGAATAACAGTTCCATTCCACATAAATGGACCAATTTCTAGATCTTCTGAGTCTAGTGTTAAACAAGAGTTATTCCACTCTGTCATAAAAGAGTTAGCAATTTCCAACCTTACGCCATATTTGGCAACATTATTTTCTGTTATTAAGCCAAATTTTTCATAAATTTTAGAATTCCATCTCCATGCAGAGCGACCTGTTGCTAATACAACTTTAGCTGCATAAAATGTACCCCTATCTGTTTCTAGAACAAATTGTTTTTTCTCTTTATAAATATCATAAACTTCATTATCAAAAAATTCAACCAAGTTTTCAAACTTTTCCATAATAGAGGCAGACTTTTTTGAAAATAAATGAATATCTTTTGGAAAGCTTTGAATGTAATTATTGTATGTAACAGTATAATGTTTACCAAGCTTATTAAGCAAAGATTTTTGAGGTTTATCTGTCTTTATAGTTTTAGCATTTTCTAAAATATCATTTAACATTAATAAACTATTATTATAAGCTGTTGTAGTTTTTCTAACACCACATAACTCAGTAATTTTATCAACATCATTTAAAAATAGCTTCCCATCACTGTTTGGCCAACAACCAAGAAATCCTTCAAGCTGTCTTCTTCTTTTTAATGGAGGCCTTCCAAATTCCATTAAAGCAATTTTAGAATCTGATTTTAATTTGGCCATTTTATTAATGGCAAAAGCACCAGACATCCCTCCACCAATAACGATTACATCAAAATAATTACTATTATTATTCAAAATAACTCCAGACTACCCAATATATAACGTTAGTTATATAGTTAGTCTAAAAATTATGTATTTGAATATACACCAGATAGTTTGGAACTATTTAATAAAGGAAAATCTAAACTTATTCTATAAATAGTGCCATTTACATAAAATTCATCAGTATTCGTATAACCTTTTAACAAATACATTCTGCTTCCTGAAAATGAAGATTCTAATATTACAGCTGAATTTGCGCATGCAATTTCAAATAAAAATCCTGTTGTTGAACTAGCAGCTGGTCCATATAATGTACAATTTCCTAAAAATAATACATATGATGTACTTTTATTTAACAAAATAAAAGTAGTATTATTCCCACCCAAAAAACATATATTGCTTAAATTAAGCGTACCACCAGCAAGTCCAAAATTAGAATCATCTTCATTAGCAATTCCAGTTGCTCCACCACCATCTCCTGTAGCAGCATCTATAAAAGTATCACCACCTATTCCAAATGTATCATCTGGATCATTATTTTCTAATTGATATAGGAATCCGCCATTCATTAGTATTTTAGTATGATATGTGTCATATATATTAACAACACACCCAGCATTTAATTTAATTTTACCAGTATAACATAACCAAATTAATGCTTGAGTTCCAGCATTACAATTTATTATACAATTATCTGATCTAGAAGCAAATATAGTTATATTGCCGCTATTTAAATTTAATGTGTCGCCTGAATTATTAATTGTTAATAATTTTAATAAAACTTTGCCGGTTCCTAAACAAGAGATTGATTTAATAGAAACATTTCTTAATGTCATTAATGTTGCAGTTAAACCACCACCATCAGGAACATCATGTGGTGTTTGAGAAGTTGTTGGATTAGTAATAGATTCTATTGGATAAAATCCTGTAAAATCCATTAAAGTGTTTGAACTTTTATATGTGGCAAACCCATAATAATTTGTTGAATTACCAGAATCAAAATTTTGCCATAAACCACCAGCATTCCCCCAAAAACTTGGAGGTGCATTTGTTACATTTTTTCCATATGGCCTATTTGAAAATCTATTTCTTGTAGTTGTAGATATGATAGTTTTAGTTGTTCCAGATGCAGTTGTACTTCCTGTAATCAATAAATTATAACCATCTAAAGTCCAGTTAGGGTCAATATCAATATAGCCAGTTAAATCAGATCTAATTTCAACTGTAACATTTTTTATTAATGGTCTACTGCCAAGTCTAGCTTTAAACTCTGGCCATGTTTGCAAAGCTGTACCAGTTGTAGTTCCATCATTTTCATTATTTCCAGCTGAATCAATATACCAATTACTAACATTAGTCCAATTATAGCCATCAGATAATATTCTTAACCAAGAAGCTGATTGACCTGAAGTCCAACCTGTTGGTCTAACAACTTTAAAATCTATAGTATCATCTGCTGTAGCAGCGGTATCTGAAAAGAATTTGTAATAACACTCTAATGTGTTTACATAAACTAAATAACCATCACTTAAGCTTCCATATCCATCATAAGCTTTTAGTGCAGCTATATTGGCAAAATATGGAATTCCACCAGTTGTAGTTGCCCATATTGGATTTGCTGCGGCACCTTGGGTTTTAAGAAACTGTCCTGAAGTTCCTGGCCCAAGATTAGTCCAAGCACTTCCATTATAATAAACAACATCTCCTTGGGCTGGTGAAGCTGCAACAGGGCTAATTGCAGTTATACGACCTTTTGCGTCTACCGTGACTGATGCTGGCAACTTTGTTGTACTAGCTCCTACACCGCTATCAGCTAAAGTTAAACTAGCATTTCCACCCGCACCACCATCAGCAAGAGCTAGCGGAGCGGTAACAGTTAAAACTCTTTCTTCTGTTAAAGTACCATTAGTTGTAAGAGTTAAATATTGGGCATCTACAGGTGCCCCTGAACCCGCAACAGTTCCAGGGCTCCAGGCAGAACCATCCCAAACTAATGCTTGACCTGTTGTTGGTGCTGTACTAGCTACGGTTCTATTTTGAATTTTAACAACAGTTGGGCTTGGATAACTGTCTGCTAAATCTCCGCTAGCAGGACCAATTGGCGTTCCTCCACCGCCAGTTCCGCTAATTGCATTAATAGCTGCTTCTAGAGCATCTAAGCGAGCCCTAACTGTTGTATAAACGCCAGATGGTTTTACACCTAATTCTGTTTCTATTGCTATAATAGCTGAACGAAGCTTATTAATATAAGTAGTGTCAATAATATCTGAGACATCTACTGCTGGTGGGATACTGGATGAATCATCTATACTAGCTGGATAGTTAACCATTATTTAAACCTATTGTTTCTAAAGAATGCGTTATTTTTAGCTATTTATTTGGATACCAATAGATAATAATAACTTCTTTAGGTCTTCAATAGATATTTCGGCAGAATTTGCAATAAAAGTATTAGGTGCTTTATAATCTTTTCCTGATATAGAAATTAAAACTTTATCATTTATCATTTTAATTTCTATATAGCTTTTATCATCAAATGATATTTTCATTTTGCCTTCTTGTTAAAACCTCAACTTGATCTTCCCAAATAAATATTGAATGCTCTTCATGAACATTCAATCCTTCAGTCTTTACAGTCCACCCATCATTGCCAGCAAACGTTGCCGGATTTCCTATAACTAATAATGGTTCAATTGCAAAGCAAAACCCATTTTGTATTCTTATACCATTATCTTTAGAATCTTTATTTGACACAAATGGTTTAGCGTGTGGGTAATTATTACCCCAAATACCATGACCACCATACTCTTGTACTACAGAATAACCTAAAGTTTGGGCCGTTTTGTTTATATTAAAACCAATAGTTCCTAAGTTTTCTTTTATTTTAATATTATTAATTGCAGAATTTAATGCAGCTCTACCAGCATTAATTAAATTAATTTTTTGCCTATTTTCTGTTTTATTCCAAATTACAGTAGTGGCAGCATCTACTATAGCATTTTCAAAAGTAACTCCAAAATCAAAGGTAATTAAACTTTCATTTGGAGGAAATACATTATCTTTTGGAATTCCATGAATTAATTCATTATTAATAGAAATACAAATAGCTTCAGGAAATCCTTTATAATTTTTAAATGTAGGTATACAATTATTCTTTATAATTATTTCTTCAGCTAATTTGGACATCTCTAATGTAGAGACTTTATTATTTGATTTAGTTATAGAAACAAGAAAGTCCATTACTTCTGAATGGACTTTTCCTGCAAATCTTTGTTTTTGTAACCAACTATTATCTTTTAATTCTATAAAAAATCCATGACTAGGCAATGAATTTGCTTTCATTGAATTCTTTCAAACATTCCCTTTTTGTTTGAAGTAATTTTAGCATCAGCCATTTGAACTTCAGAACCATCAACTACTACAGCACCACCTTCTAATTTAGCTTTTGGCATTGTCTTTTTTGTTTCTTCTTGTTTTTTTTGAGCCGCTTCTAACGCTTCTTTTTGTTTTTTAGACTCTTTCTCTAACTCTTGTTTAGCTTCTGGCATTGATTCCAATAAAGTATCAACATTTAGATTAAATGTTTGTTGCAAAATAACACCATCAAGCTTTTTAATCATAGCTTGAGCAGCCCTAATCTTATCTTTAGGGAAATTTAATTGATTATAGGCATTTTGGTTTAAATAATCTCTTAATTTAATTAAATCTACTAATTCACTTATTTTCATACTATTCCTTTATTTCTTCTTGAGAAGGTGTTGTTTCAGGTTCTTGGACTAATTCAGCAACTTTAACTTCAGGAATTGCTGGCTCTGAATCATGAACCTTTATTTCTCCAGTATTTATATCAATATAATTTGCATCTGTAAGATTATATTTACCTGTCAATGATAATACAAAATTTTGGAATTTTAGCTCGTTTAATTGTTTTTTTAAAAACACATTTTCTAATGTTAATTGCAAAATTTCTTTTTCTTGTTTTAAACTTTGAAGATATGATTGGTCTGGAGCATCTAATCTAGACATTTAAACCTCTTGTTAAAATCTATATAACAAGAGGTTTAAATAATTATTAAGTTTCGCTCCAAGAAACTAATTGTACACCAACATCTGAATTATTAGAATTAGCAAATATTCCCCATTCATCAGCTGTTAGAAAATCTGTTCTACCAACTGTATGGTGTACATGCCAATTCTCTCCATCAACACTTATTGAGAAAATTCTATCAGTTGCATTATCTTGCATTTTTACCCAATATAAATCATTTGTCCATACTGCTTCAGTAAATAATGGAGAGTATGCTGCTCCAGAATAACTGGTGGCCGTATTAAATTTATACAGTGCTATTCCGTTTAAATATGGGGCTGCGTTATTACGTATAATTGCAAATAAAGATAATTTACCAGAACTAGACTCTCGCCAACATAATCCACCATAAGGCGCAGCTGTAGAGCCCGGGTTATTCATTATACGAAATGCTGCAATAACAGTTTTATTTGCAGATAAGCTTCTAGTATAAACTCTTAAATTATCACCGAGGGGCAGTTGTTCCAGATCTTAAATAAAGAGATCCTTGATCTTTTGTTACATTAACAGAAGTTGTGGCTGGTCCCTGATTAGTCCAACTCCATCCAGAAGTTGGCGGGATTATATATGGGTAACCAAAAGGGGCGTAACTCATTTTATTTAACTCTTAAATATATTATTTTATATACCACTGAGTTCCATCTGACCCATAGAAGAAATCTAAAGCTTGGAAGTTTTGATTTATTACCATCGCGGTAGCACCATCTATTTTCATTCCACTTTGTCCAACAATTGTAATTGGATAACTAACAGCAGTCCCCCCACCATCTTTAACTGTTACAGTTTCTCCAGTTACTGGGGTTGATGGAAGTAAAATGGAAGTGCTTATTGGTGTGGCTTGACGAACTAAACAATATGTAACATTATTTCCATTAGAAATGGTTGCAGTTGCACCAGATGTTACTGCCATGTAATATGGTACAGAAGGTCCAGTAGCCCCTCCACCACCAGTTGCGGCTGGTGTTATCCAAATAGGATTAGCTCCAGAACCTTGAGTGCTTAATACTTTTCCAGTAGCTCCAGCAGCAAGTGTTACCCATCCAGATTGACCATAATATGCAACTGATCCCCAAATACCTGATGGCATTCCTGTTCCAGCTAATCCTTGAGGACCTACGCTGCCTGTAGGACCTATAGTTCCTGTTGGTCCTTGAGATCCAATTGTCCCAGTGGGTCCTTGAGGACCAGTTGAACCTTGAGGGCCAATACTACCTGTTGGTCCTATAGAACCTGTTGGTCCACCACCAACTGGACCTGTTGGACCAATAGTTCCTGTTGGACCTTGTATTCCTTGAATTCCTTGAGGGCCAGTTACACCTTGAGGACCCGTTGGTCCTTGTGGTCCAGTAGCACCATTATTTCCATTTGCTCCAGCTGGACCTGTAGGTCCCGTTGGACCTTGAGGTCCAATGCCTCCACCACCAGCTAAAGATAAGTTTTGCCAAGCTGTAGCCCCTTTAACATAAAGAGGGCTAGTTGCACCAGAAATATCCTTTCTTAAAAAGATAGATCCTGGTGCAGCTCTATTAAATAATGTTTCTCCACTATATGGAGAAGATGCGGGGTCTCCGATACCACCAGCAATAATAACTCCTGAATATCCATCGGCGCTATTTTCTCCAAATGATAATACATTATTTGAAGCGCTTGAGCTTGATAAATCAGCTGGAATTATTAACTTATTACTTTTTATTTTAAAATCAGACATCTTATCTTAAAAGATATTAGCTAATTAGTTGAAAATAAATTATAATAATTTAGCAGCCAATGTAGCAATTTTGCTTCTCTCACCCTTAGATAAGGTGATGTGTCCAACTTCTTGCTCATTTTTAAATGATTCTATTAAGTGAGACAATCCATTATTTCTAGGTGTTAGATAATTAGCATCTATTTGTTGTAAATCACCTAAAGCTATGATTTTTGAACCACTACCTGTTCTAGTTAAAATTGTTTTACAAACAGACTTATTAACATTTTGTAATTCGTCAACAATAATAAAAGCGTTAGAAATGCTTCTACCTCTAATGTGAGCAATAGAACCAAGTTCAATAACTCCATTTTCCATTAATAGCTCGAAATAAGGATCTTCTTTTTTCTTACCCTTTCCTGGTGCATCTTTTTTATTTGTAAATATAAAATCAAATGCATCCATAAAATTATGAGAGAATGGTAAAATTTTCTCATGCAAATCACCTGGTAAAAACCCTACATCTCTACCTACTGGTTCAGTTGGCTTTAATATTACTAATTTAGAAAACTTCTTTTCTTGAATTACTTTATGCAATCCAACAGCAACAGATAATAATGTCTTACCACCACCAGCTGGGCCATTGATAGATACTAAATCAATATTATCATCCATTAACAAATTCATTGCCAATGTTTGTTCTTTGTTTTTAGGAGTAATTCCAAAGACTTCTTGATGTTTTTTAAATGCTCTTAAAGCTTTTATTTCATTATCATAAATTAAATAGTCTTCAGCATCTGGAACAGATTGAGATTTAATCTTAACGAATTGATTTGGGAAAAACTTTTCGTTTGCTGGGAGTTTTTTATTTTTTAAATACTCATTCCAATCATCATCTGAAAGAGTTCTTTCACAAAGTCCAGTGTATAGATCATCACTTACTTTAACATTTTGATGCTTATATTCTTGAACTTCAATATTAAGAATAGAAGCTTTTACTTGTAAAGCAAAATCATTTGTTACAAGAATAGCCTTTTCTTTAAAAGAAAGCATAAATGATAGTAAAATATCATCACCCTTTTCACTATTTTTTAGCTCATCTGGTAATTTTTTATCTTTATTAGCTGTTAGTATTTTTAATATACCGTTGCATGTAGGCATTAAAGAAATACCCTCTTCTAAAGACCCTAGTTTTCTAAGTTCGTTTATTTCACGAATGAAATCACGAGCATTTTTACCAGCAGCATCTTGACGGTCCTTATTATTATCAGTTTCCTGAATAACAATTAATGGAATTATAACTGTATTATCGTCAAAGTTATAAAACGCATATGGATCATCAAGTAATACATTAGTGTCCAAAACAAAATTCTTTTTTTCGTTTTTTGGTGACATTATCCCTCTTGTTCATTAGAGTCAAAAATAGAAATAAAATTAACCTGCATTTCTAAAAATGCTTTTTCTTTATCATTTATTTTTGACAAATCTTTTTTCAAAATATAATATGGTCTTAGCCATTTGGCTATACATTCATTCTCGTAATAAATCTCCATTTCTCCTCCTGGAATATTGGAGATATAAATCTGACGTTGTTTTAATAAGGTTTCTAATTTATTTTTAATATCACCGCTTAATTTGTCTTCTACATTCCATATATCTAGCGGAATCTCTAAAATCTCTAAAATAGAGCGCAAGAATTTTTCTTTTTCCTCTTCTTCTATTAATAATGTATTGATACCAATGGGTAGCAAAATATTGTATTTCATGGGGTATAATTGGGACTAACCTAATGCAGTATTATTATTGACAAATGTACAAATAAAAAAAGCCATATGTATAACATATGGCTTAAATATTAAGTGATTTATGTTATTAACCGCATTTAGAATGCCCGCAATCAAGGCATTTTAAACAACCTGCTTCATACACAACATGAGAGCTTTGGCAATCTGGACACACTACAGATGACAACATTTCTTTTTCTTTAATATAAGTCTTAAGAACTCTTGCTATTACTTTATTAATATCAATAATATTTCCATCTTTAGACATTTGTTCTACAACAAATTCTATTCTTACACCATGTCTTAATGACATAGAAACTAATCTAGAAGCCCAAGCAAGCTCTGGATTGTCAAAAAGTTTTAATATATCTTTTAAAACTAACTCTTCATCATCAAAAGCAATATGTAAATCATATTGACCTTTTTTCTTTTTCTCTATCTTTCCTTTAGAACATTTTTTAGGTAAAGATATCTTTTCAGATTGACCAAGGAAAATCTCATATGGATCTCCATCTAATAATCCTACAAGCATTATCCATTTCTGTCCTTTATAAGAAACGTGATGAATATCACATTCTATGTCTTGAGGACGTTTAGGTGCCATCACATATTGTATTTTTTTTGGTCGTTCTTTTGTTTTAGATTCCTCTTTTATTAATTCCCAATTAACTATTTTCTTATCTATATTACATGTTGCCATACATGCCCTCTTTTAAAGCGTCAAACAAATTTGCGGCATTATGTTTTTCACCATCATAGTAAATTTCATCTGTGCCTTTAACTTCAACCTTAGAACCATCTTCTAAGGTAAACATATATTTGGTGTTCTCTAAATCAGTTTTTTGAACCAAAACTCCTGTATGAGCTTCTGGATTAAATCTAAAAGTAGTAACGCCTTTTAATCCTAACTTCCAGCCTTTCATATAAACTTCTTTAAAATCATCAAAAGAAATTTCTGTTGGAACATTAATTGTTTTAGATGTAGCTGAATCAATCCAGTTTTGAATTGTAGCTTGTATATTTAAATGGTCATCAATAGCTAGTTGATCCGCAACTCTCCAATGCTCTGGTAATTTTTTATCGCCAAACTTTTCTTTCCATAAGAAGAAAGCATAATCCATAACCTCTTCTTGGGTTTTTGTTTTCTTTCCTTGAAGTCTTATATTTCTTAGATAAGAATTGGCAAATACTGGCTCTAATCCATTAGAGCAGTTATTACCCCATGTTAAAGACATTGTGCCTGTTGGAGCTATTGATGTTGCATGACTCCATCTAACTCCATGTTGTAGAATTTCAGATATAACTTCGCTTTTGTTTTCAAAAGAATTTAGAAGCCTTTGGTTATATCCAGAATTAATAAAATCAATTCTTGCTTGTTGATCTTTACAGAATGGAGCGCAACCTTTTTCTTTTGCAATTTCAATTGATGCCAGTAAATTTTCTTGAGCTAAAAGCAAAGTTATCTTATTTGCAAAATCAAGACTTTCTTTTGAACCATAAGACATGTTCATCATATTAAATGCTGAACCAAGTCCTGTAAAACCCATACCATGTTGACGTTGATAATTAATATTATCAGTTAATTGTTGTAAAGGTAAATTAGATTGTTCAACAACATTATCTAATAATCTAGCTGCTGTTCTAATATCTTTTTTATATTGTTCAAAATCAAATGAAACCTTTTTATCAAAAGGATTTTGAACATAAGCACAAAGAAGTAGTGAACCAAGCAAACAATTTGAATATGGAGAAAGCGGTTTCTCACCACAATTTCCTGTGGAAATTCCATTAAATATTAATGCATGATGTACATTTTCAGTAGTATCATATACGGCCTCTTCTCCAATATAATCTATGCTTACAATTTCAGATTCCCATTCATGGTAATGATTAAAAAATCTTAAATCATCATTGATAGAAGAAAATATTCCAAAATTAGCCAATAGTATTTGAACATCTTTTAGAAATTTAACATTATCAGTTGAACTAACAAACTCATTATCATTTAGAAATAATGCTTTTAAAAATCCAAGAACAGTATCTTTTGACCCACTCCATATATGATCTGGAATTGAATTAATATTTGAAATTGAATCAAATAACTCAAATACCTCACCGTCATATTTACTATGATCATTTGTTGAAAATATTTTTTCTTCATCATCGAATCTCAAATGAAGATTTCCTGCTTTATTAGAAAACTTTTGCTCTCTAAAATAAGAGCCATAACTAAATCCTAATTCATAAGATCCTGATTTACCCCATTGTCCTTCACCACTTTGAATTTGTAAACTATCACCTTTCTTCAAATCTTTTAATTCACGCTTTCCTTTGGGAGTAAAGAATTTATGCCATTTTGTAGCTTTAATTTCATACCCATGTTTTGTTGTAATTTTATATACTTTTTCTTTATCACTTGTTTTAAATACAGGTATTGCATTATATATTCTTGTTCCAGTTTGTTCTGAAAAAGAACGGTTATCTATTGTTACTTTAATTCTAGATTGAGAGTCAAATAATTCTTTAACTGTTCTCATGCCTAGATTAGTGTGTAAGCGTGTATCACCAGTTACACAAGGGTTGGTTGCTCTTATTTTTTCGATAAACCATAAGTTATCTTCATTGTTTACTTTGTCAATTAATATAAATCCTGGGTCAGCAAATTCATATGTTGACTTCATCATTAATTGAAATAACTCTTTAGCTGGTAAAGTTTTATATATTACTTTTTTAAATAAATCAGAAGAAGTTCTTTTGCTTGAATCGCACTCTACATGATCATCTTCAAAAGAAAAATAGTTAAATTTAGAATAATGATATGGTATATCGTTTTTCTTAATAACTTTTATTTTATCTTTACTTACTTTATCTGTTGTCTTTTCCCAAAACCAAAGATCCCAATTTTGATCATTAACTACAGCATTCATAAAGTCATCTGTAATTAAAACAGAAACATTAAAATATCTTAATGTCCCATCTTGTCTTTTAGCTGTAATAAAATCTAAAATATCTGGATGTTGTACATCTAAACAACCCATTTGAGCGCCTCGTCTTGCTCCACCTGATAATATTGTAGAGCAAATGGCATCAAATATTTTCATAAATGAAACTACGCCTGATGTTCCTGAACCAGCACCAAATACATGAGCGCCTTTTGGTCTTAGTGTACTAAAATCATAACCAATTCCACATCCAGATTTTAATATTAAAGCAGCTTCTGATGCTACTTTCATTATGCCAGCCATAGAATCGCTTATTTGGCCTGAAACAACGCAATTTATTGGAGACACTTCTTTTTTATAAGCATGAGCACCAATGTTAGCCATAATACGGCCACCACCAGCAAACTTAGTTCCAAGAATTTTAATAAACTCTTTTTCCCATTTATCTGGGTTTGTTTCATTTGACGCTAGAGATTTTGCAATTCTTTCGCAATTATCTTCTGGTGTTTTATCAATATGATTTCCATCACTATCTACCAAACGATATTTGCCCTTTTCTCCGCCCCAAGTTTCAAATGAAATTTTTTGCTTAAACATTCTCCATAGCTCCGTAATATTTTGATATAAACTGCTTCCTGCCACAAACAAAGTGGTCTTGTCTTTTAGGTAAAGATAATGACTAAAAATTATATTATTAGAAATCTAAATTTTTCTTAATTGTTTTTAGGCTGTTATTTGCTAATTTTATACAGCTAGAACGAGGAATATTTAGCTCTTTACAAATAGCTCCAATTGATTTAGGCTCTTCCCCATCTAATCCATACATAAGTGTAATGATTTGTTTTTCTTTATCAGCTAAATTAGCTACATGTTTATTTATCACATATTCTGTTTGACGTTTTTCAAACAAGTCTTCATTAACTTGAAGTAGCTCTGTGTGCTTTAATAAAGACTCTCTTTTAGGGGCTTGATTTTTAGCAAATTTTAATGGATATCTAATTGTAGTGTGTAAATTAGCGGATCTAGAAATCTTTGTTTCTATGTATTTATGAGCCCACCAAAAGAACGAGCCTTTTTTTGGATTATAATTATTCATAGCTTTTAATAAAGCCTCAAAACCCTCTTGGTTTAAATCATCGTAATTTAAAAAAGCACGATATTTAGCTGTTCTCATTGAGATTAGATAATTAAATTGACTCATACATTTAGCTTGATGAGCATCAAATTCTCTTTTTAATTTGTTATCTTTAGATGTTTTTAATTGTTCTTTTAAATCTAAGAATTTAGACATTAAATCATTTGCTTCTTGTTCAGAAATCATGTTCTTCCTTATATCAACATTAAATGTTTTTTAAAATTATTCCAGTCATATTCATCCCATATTTTATGGTGGCGTACTTTAGACTGTTTTAGTATGTCTTGAAATGTAAGGCGCCCGCTAATTTCTGCAATAGCCAGGCCATTGTTTATAATATTATTATTCTTTATCAACATTTCTGACGCAAAATTTATTAGTTCTTCATAAGAAAATAGACTATAAGGCTCTTGAACTAATAAAAATTCTTTATTAGTTCTTATTGACCCTTTAATTGCCATATAAAATGTATTATTTGCTTTCATCCAATTCTTCTATAATTGACTCAATTGTTCTTTTAATAATTTCCAAATCATCTAATTGTAATAATGTTTTTAACAAAGCAACAAGCTTGACCTTATTCATTTGTGATATCCAGAAGAGGACCAACCGCCTCCACTTAATATAAATGAAGATGGAGCTGCAATAACTCTTTTAATTTCAGTTTCTTTACCTTCCTCTTTGCATTTGGGACAAAGCCTTTCTGGATCAGCAGACATACTGTGTTCAATTTCAATTTCTCCATGAACTGAACATGAATAAATATAGGTGGCCATTATTACTCCTGTAACATAATTAGTTTTTTGTAAAATTTACAAGCAGATTCTTTCGTGTATAAAGATGTAACAGTAAATATATCATTTTTATATTTAAAAGAAAACAATACATAATCATTATATTTATTCATATAAACTTCTAATAATTCAAGGGCTTCATAATTAATATCTAAATAGATAAAAGGCATTTTCTCTTGTCTTTTATTTAGACCTATAATTATTTCTTTTTGAGAAATACCTATAAACTTCAACAAGTCTGAAGCTTTTCCGAACGTAAAAATTCATAATCTAAATTTTTTCCTACTATCAACACCACGTTGAATATCATTATACTTTGATTCTCCAACTAAATTAGATAATGTTTTTTCATCTGATTTGGATTTTCGCAAAAGACTCATAGCGTCTTGTTTGATTTTATCTTTATATTCACGTCCGAGTAAGTTCCACCTTACCTGGAGTTGAATTGGCTATTAATCTTTTAACATCAGAATCTTTACCTGCATCTTTGCAATGAGGGCATTTTTCCAATTTTTCTGACATTTTGTGTTCTATCTCAAATTCACCATGAGAATCTTCTGTAGCTAAACATTCATAAATATATGTAGGCATTGTGAAATACTTATATCATGTATTTATTGCGTGAGCAATAGTTTTTTATAATCTTTAAAAGATAGGATCTTTTCTATTTTATATGAAACATCATCATATTTAGAGCAATCAAATAAATAATCTATATCACTCATCATATTATCATAAAATTTCCCTAACTCTTCAGGTTGAACATGCCAAGCAAAACTAGTATTAAAACTAAATATTTGTCCTACAAATGGCTCCAAATTAATTCTTTTAAAATCAGCTTGAAAATAAGCAATAAGCATCATTGTATTAATATTAGTTTTTTAAGTTCTTCGCAAGAAAAGATTTTATCTATTACAAATTCGCCATTTATACCTTTAGAGCATCCAAAAATATAATCTACATTTATAGATAGATTTTCTAAATATTGGTACAAATGTTCTAAAGAAATTACTATTGAATAATTTTCATTAAAATAGAATGAATGTCCAATATTAGGATACCCATGCAGCCTATTATAATTTATAACGAAATACGCTACAAAAATCATTATACTTCCATAAAATTAGAAATATCTTCTTTAGAAGAATCTTTGACTTCCTCATCATTAAATGTTTCTGGCATATCATTTAACAATTGACAGTGTTCAAGCTTTTTATATAATGGGAAAGAACCCTTTTCTGTTCTACGAGATTTGGTAATATGAACATTTAAGTCAGGATATTGATCTTCGTTTTGACGAGATTGAAGCATAAGAATACCATTGACGTTAGAACCAATGCCTTTTGATCTCGCTAATCTATGCATGCCCATATTAGGATCATTTTTCTTTTTAGCTGCGTCATCATAATTTAACTGAACAGCAGATAACATTAATACATCTTCAGAACGACCTATCTCAAATAGGTCACCGCTTAATGTTTGTAATGTTAACCAATCACTATCTCCATCAGCAGATGTAACTGATGCTTTCATAATTCCAAGATAATCTACTACAACTACATCAGGCTTATACTCCATCTTTACTTCATTTAAAAGTACTCTAATTGTATCTGGTGTAGCATCTCTAGGAATGTCTATTATGTCAAAATGGCTATCATAGGATTCTATGAACTGAGTGGCTTGTTTAACTTTAACTAATTCAGCTGGTGTTAGACAACAATCTCTAACTCGTTTTTGATTTACTCCAGCAACAGAAGCTAACAATCTATCAAAACAATCATCATGAGGCATTTCTAAAGAGAAATAAGCAACATTATATCCCTGTCTTTTATTAGACATATCATAAACAGAATTTTTCTGTAGCCACATTTGTTTTGCCAGATTCATTAACAACATGCTTTTACCAGTGCCAGACTCGCCCGCCACTATAAAAAACTCTTGCTTTTTCCAGCCATTATAAAGATTATCTAAAAACTCATATCCAGTAAGAATACCTTGCCCAAATTCAGGATTTTCTTTCTTAGCTTTATATCTTTCTCTGTATTCTGGAATTGTATCTTTAATGGATTTACGTTTGTAAGTTTTGGTATTAAAGACACCATTAACTTTTGATAAAGTAGAATTAAGTTCAGAAATACTTTTCTTTAAAGAAGTTGGAGAGGTTAGTGTTTGATTTAACCTCTTTAACTCTTGCTCAGCATATCTTGTCTTAATCTTTTCAAGATAATATCTAAAGTCATTATTGTTTTGCTCTGGGAACTTCTCAATAGAATCCCATAGCTCAATTATATACTCTTCATTTAAAGAAGCTGATTTTAACTTATCTTTTAAAACATTTTTTGTTAAAAGACTTTTATAAAATTTAGTATGGTTTAATATTAACTCGGCAATCTTTCTATAGTTAAGATCAAATAAATTTTGATTACCCTCTACATTAAATTCAAAAGCGGCTTCTTTTGAAGAAATTAAAAATTTCAACAATATCAAATCAAGATTATCCATTTATACCTTTTATAATTTTAAAAAATCTTTCAACTTATGCATGTTTCTATAATTTGGCAAACATTTTGCATGCAAATCATTCCATGCATCACCTTGCTGTGTAGTCCAATTATCACTGAAAGTTTCAGTGAAATCTATTTTTTCCATAATTTCAATAATTTGACAAATATACTCTTTGGCATCACGTATATCTAAAGATCTTTGCGCCATATATCTATCATAAGCTTCATCATCTTCATCATCCATTATCTTTTTTAAAACTGGATCTATGTCAGAGAATTTGGGCATTTATTTATCCTTTTCTAAAATCTGCGCCAAATACTGGAATTGTTTCCATATACCCTTTCATTAAACTTTCTAAACTTTGTTTAATAGGTCCAGAAAAAGCTTCTAGAATATTTGGGGAATTGGTTGCCATAAAAGTTGGCATCTTGTTTTGAGATCTGGTTCTAAATATATTTTCTAAAGTTTTACCAAACAACTCAGAAGCACTCTCTGATGAGAAGAATCTAGAGTCGAACTCATCTATTACAAGAAAATCTGCTAACAATAATTCTTGTCTAGCTAGAAATTTTTCTTGATTTGATCCAGTAGTAATAATTGAAACCATGTCGCTTAATGTTGTATACAAACACTTAAAGTCTTTATGGCAAGCATCTTTTAAAAGAGTTACTAAAGCAAATGTTTTGCCAACACCATGAGGTCCAGCAAAACAAAAACTTTTACCCTCTCTAAAAATTAACTTAATATCTTTTATATATGTTTCAACCAAATCTTTTATATTACTTGATCCAGTAAAATTCTTATTAAAAGAAAGGTTCCAGTATTCTACTGGAATGTTTGCATCAAAATATCTATTGTATGCTGTAATTTGAGCCACAGCATTCTTATTAGTTTTCACTAATAAAGCCATGTCATTTAATTTATTTTGAGATATAGTATTAAACACTGTCATGGTTTATCTTCTTTTTTAGCTCTATTTTTTAATATTTTTTGAAACTCTGGAGACTTAGCTATCTCAGGAGCTACATCTGGTTCTAAATTCTTTTTCTTTTTCAAGAAAACAGATGGAATTCCTTTATTATAAAGGGCCGATCCAGGAAGTCCATTATTTTCTTCTTCAGAATTTTCATTTTCTTCATACTCTTCTGTATTTTCATATGGATCTACCACAAACTCATTGTCATCATCTGAGTCTTTAGGTCTTTTCATTTTGTTTTTTTTAAAAATAACAAAACAACCAAATACATCTGATGCATCTTGTATATAAAAGATATTACCATCATCTTGCTCAACAGCAATATCTTTATTCCAGAAGACTAGTGTACCTTCAATTGTTGGCAAATTATGTTTTAATAACAACTTAACTCTACATCCAGCTTTAGGAACTAATTTCTCACTCATGATATATTCTCTAGTTTTTGTATATTAATTTTTGAAGATATAAGTTTGATAAATTCAAGATCTTCTGCTTTTTTAGAATTCTTTATAGTTAAATAATAAAAAGATAAATCTCCCCAAGTATGTATTGGTAAATTATTATCTTTCATAAGAGTTTCAACTTCATCAGGGAGTATTGTTGAACGTGTAATTTCACCATGTTGTGATTTTCTAATCAAAACATTAAACTTAAAGTCGTTTACTATATCTTTATGAGTAAAGAAGCCAAGTGATGTTATCTTTTTCTTTCGTTGTTCAACATGCTTTTGAAAAGACCAATCAATATATTCTTTGATCACTTCGGGATTTGAATCAATCATCATACCCATCTTTTTTATCAAAGATACTTCATATGATTTGCTTGGCGCACCACTTATAGTTAAAGCAAATTCTATACCATATTTGTCTTTGTATTTTTTACAAAAATAACCTAATAAATTATTAGCCTTCCAGTCTTTTACTGGAATGTTTTCAAATTCATTTAGTTTATTGTAAAAAACTTCCCAAGCTTTACTTGGGAATTCTATCTTATTTGACATCAAAACCTTTTTCTGAAGAGTAAACTTTTCTTCTTATCAAAGAGTGATTTTTTAAAAATGTTGCATTGTCATGAAAATCAATAACAATTGCATTTGTTTTACCTGGAGCTTTTCTAATACATCTACCTATTCTTTGTAAGGCTTTTGATGTACTCTTGCCACCACCAGCTAAAACCATCATTGATATTGTAGGAATATCAACTCCAATATCAAAAATAGAAGAGGCAAGAATGCAGTTAATTTCTTTCTTTAAGAAAGCTTCTTTAACTTCCGCCCTCTGCTCACTTGTATTATTGCCATCCAGAAGCGCGCAGTCAATTTCTTTTTTTAGTCTGTCAAATAAAATAACTCCGTGGGCGCGTCTCTTAAACAATATTAAGCATTGGTAACCCTTTTTAATACCGTTAAGTGCATTTTTAACAATCAAATCATTTCTGTCGTCATTCTCTACAATGTATGTTTTATAAATTGTTTGATAGTTCTTAGGAATCTTTGTTGGATAGGCTGGAACATCAACGAACCTAATAAATGGTTTGGCAAGAACATCTCTTTCTATCAAATCTGAAGCTGATACGTTAGCAATGTACCTACCAAGAATTCCTTCTATTAAAAGGTCTGAATTATCATCTCTCCAAGGAGTTCCTGATAATCCATAAATCCATTGAGCATTACAGTTTTTATATATAGACTGAATTGTATCACAAGAAGCCATATGACATTCATCTAAAATATGAAGTTCAGTGTCTTTTATCAAACGCAATAGATCTTTATATTTTGTTTTAGATAAAGCTTTTTCTTCATCCTCATCCTCTGAATCTATTAAGATATTTTTAGTTAAACCAATGGCAGGTCCAAATGACCATACTGATGCAATATTAAATTTCTTAATATCACACTTACCATCGCCAATAATACCTACAGATTCTTTACCAAAGATATCTACAAATAAATTATAAAACTGATAAAGTAAATCTTTACCAATTACATAAATAATAGTTTTAGTATTTTTATCCGCAGTTATAAGTGCGGCAAGCAAAGACTTGCCTGCACCAGTACATAAACGCAATATACCCCTATCATTTGTTTGTGTAGCTTGCAAAGAGCTTATTTGATAATCTCTTGGAGTTAAGTTTAGATCTTTTAACTTTTCAGAAATATCTAATGGGGTATTCTTTTCAGGCTTATCTCTTAAATCTTCTATTTCTAGATCAAGCTCTTTGTTTTTATAAAACTCTTTAAGCTTATCAACTAAACCTGTGGGAAACATTCCTTTAGAAGTTAGTATTCTATGAATCCCATCCCACTTTTCAAATTGTTTGGTTTTATAATTATACCAACCTTGATAGGCTTTAGTATACTCCGCTCCTGCAACAGCAAATGATAATAAGCTATCTATTTCTTTTATTAGTTTGTGATCATCTTCAAAAAGTTGCGCGTTATTTCCATGTATTTTTATTAAAGACATACTTCTCTCTTTTGAGAGATATATCTTTATATTGGGTTGTTTTAGCTATTAATCATCATCAGTTTTTTATAATAATCTGGCATCTCAAGAAAATTAGCTCCCTCGATATTTGTCATATATTGTACAATATTTACTAGAATTTCATCAATTAATTTGGGGCTAAACACCAGACCTAATTCAAACTTAATATCATGTAATATTATATTCATCTTGTCATTATTAAATTTTGGATGATAAATAGACTTAATTTCTTCATAAGAATCAGGCATTTCCCAAAATGAATAATTTTCAAATACATCATCTATTGTGATTGAATAATGAAAATGAACATTATTAATGTAACAAACATTAATATACAATCTGTGGTAAGAAGATTTAATAATATCTATAGAATTACAATGTTTTATTTTATTTTTTAAAATATCATTATGTTCTCTTAAATTAAATGAGGCAACATGATCTTTATTATTACTAGATTTAAATAAGGCTAAAATCATATCATTTGAAAATTTTGAAAAGTCTAGATTGTTTTTAACAAGAAACTTTTGAAATTTTTTAGAAGGCTGAAACTCTATTAGTTTATTATTTTCCATTTAGCTAACCATTAATAACTTTCTAAACCATTTTAGAGATTTAGGGATTTTGACCCAAGACATATTATCATTAAATTTTGGAATAAATTGTACAGCTATTTCCTTTTCTACGATTTCGGCATTTTCTTCCCCAAAAATTTTAATTAATTGTGGTTTAAAATTAATTAAATAGGCCTTTGAATATAATCCATGTCTTTTAGATATTTTTAACATATATTGAATAGTCACATTATTTATGTGATTGAAATAAAACACTACAGATTGTAACCCAATATGATATGTTATTGGAATTTTATTTTTACCATTAATCACTGGAGTTAAATAATAATTCGCTTTTTCTAAAATATTACGCTCAGCGTGTTTTAAACTAACATTATTTTCTTTAAGCCATTTTTTAAATTCGTCTGTAAATTGAATAATTTTCATATTACCCCAATAGTAAAAAGTACTTTTTATAACGCTGAGGTATTTTGGTAGACTTAGTTATATTATAATCTGAAAGTATTTTTTTGAAAATCTTCCCTTCAAATTTCTTAATTTCTTTTTCTGAAAAACCTTTCTTTTGCAAGTCTTTAGAAAAATCCAATATAGATTCAACACGGGCGCCATCGGTTCTAACACAAAAAGTTTCAGCTCTTATATCATATTTTGATAAATAAAAATAATTTTCTTTATCTTCATGAAATAAATCTCCAACTTTTATAGAATTTACTATAAATTTAATGTGTATTAAGCCACATCCAGTATTTATTTTAGTTTTATAATTCCATTCATTTTTATTAAAATCATCTATTACAGGCTGTCCACTTAAAAATTTTTCTATATTTACATTAGTGGCTTTAACATCATTTAATTCAAGAAAATTTCTTATTTTTTCCCTATTTAATTTAAGTTTTTCTTTAACAGAAAAGCCATTATGTTTCATAATAAATTTTTCACAAGCTTTTTTCTCTTGTTGAAGCGTAAATATTTCTTTTTTAAGATCTTTAATTGAAAATTTATTACTATCAACTTCATCTTTAATAGAATTAACTATAATTTTTTCATTTTCGGTGTATTTCATTTTCTTCCTTAATCATAGTAATAAAAAATATTTTTTCATATACTCTGGCATTTTAATTTTTTTAGTCAATTTGCTAAAATCAATAGATTTAATTATTCTTTTTTCAAGATTTTGAATTTGTTTTTCAGTAAATTTTAAATCTTTTAACTTTTTTCTAAAATCAGAAATTTCTTCAATTTTACCAGCTCTATTTGAGCTTAAAATAGGTATAGTATACTGTATAAATACTTTTGAATATTTATCACTAAATAAGCTTATTATTAAGTCACCATAATTAGCATACATAATAATGTCAGTAGTATATTTATCTTTTGTAATATCGAATATTGTAGCTTCTACACAATAACAATTAACTGATTTTTTAGATAAATAATATATAAATGCTGGTAAAAATTCAGGGTCACAACCAAAATAATTAAAAATTTTTGTATATTTTTTTATTTCAGCCTTATACTTTTTATCTATTTCTTTTAAATCTTTTTTTATTTTTGTTTGATATATGGGGTCTGTTATTTCAGATATTGATTTTTTAATATTATCAATATTATTGATATAAAATTCCGCCTCTTTTAATTGTTCTTTTAAAGAATAAAGCTTCTCTTTTGATTTAAAAAGTAATTTTTGTTTTTTTTCTAGTAAATTTTGTAATTGTTTAGCCATTATATCCTTTTAAATAAAAAAGGAGATACTTTCATATCTCCTTTAAATAAAATTTAATTATCCTAATAATAGTAAATATTTTTTATAACGTTTTGGTATTTTGCATGATTTATTTATTTTAAATTCTTTATGAATAATTTTAAATATTTTCCCCTCAAACTTCTTAATTTCTTTATCTGAGAATCCTGATTTCTCAAGACATTTTGAGAAATCATTAATGTAATTAATATTACCATTGTTTATTTTAACACAATTAATTTCACTATATAATTCATAAAAACTATTAAAATAACTATATTTACAAAACTTTTCGCCAAATATTTGCTTTGATGTTACTTTATCAATAAGAAATTTAATATTAATTGAGCTAGCCCAATATTCTATGCTTGATTTAAAATACCAATCACTTTTATTAAATTCATCTGGTTTTAAAATTGGACCCAATTTTAAAAATGAACTTATCATTTTATCTGATACTTTAAATCCATATTTAGTTAAAAACTGAGAAAGCTTTTCTCTATTTAATTTTAATAGAGACTCTTTGTCAATTGGATTTTTATATAATATAGATTTAAAATATGCTATGCGTAATTGCAGATCTTTTATTTCAGATTTACAATAATTTATACTACCATTATTAGTTTCATTTTCTTGAATCAGATCTTTAGCTATATTAATTTCTACATCTGTAAATTTCATATTCTTCCTTTAAAATAAAAAAGGAGATACTTTCATATCTCCTTTTAATAAATTGTTAATTATTTTATTTTCTTCTATCTAAATTACCTTTAAGCAATTTAGCAAATGGAGATTTTGAAGCTTCAATTTTTTGTTTGATTTTTTGAGCCTCTGATATTGTTGACTCAACTCCTGTGTCAAGATGTAAAGACAAATTACGTTGCACGTCCTTGTCTTTAATTTGGTTCATACGTTCCTTAGCTTCTTGTTTAAGTTGATCTATTCTCTCTGTAGGAAGCCCAAGACCTGAAAACATAAAATATACTTTAACAACATCTCTGTTGGATGGTACAGTATAAATACCTTTGTAGATACCTTTAGGCGTTGAACAGCGCTCTTGTACCATACTCATTGCGTAGTTGATTGCAATTGATGGTAGTTTGTTTAAAGTTTTTTCGCTTGCAGCCACCATTACACCAGCATATCTAGTTTGCTTTAGATCAAATCCATTAGCTAATGTAGTGTTATCTAAGTTTTCTATAATTGCAGAAGCTAAAGCTTCTGGCTCATTATAATTTTCAACCTCAAAATCACCATAAACAGATAGACCTTCACCATCAATTAATAGTTTGGAAAACTCAGCAGTATCTAACGCTTTAACTGATGATGGTTGGCTTGATAATATATTAAAAGCATCAAAAATATCAGCAATCTTTTGGTTAGCTGAGCTATAGAAGTTTAATTGTGAAACATCTTGGAGTATAACTTCAAGTTTAGCATTATCTACTACAATTAGATTGTGTAATTTCTTTGTTTGTAAGAATTTAGTTAGTTTAGAAAGAGTCTCTAAAGCATTATGTTTTGTTTGAGCGTCTTCACTATCCATTGGAAGAGCTACAATTGCTATTAATGGTTTACCTGTTTGAGAAAGTAGCTCAATTAATACTTCACTTGAACCTGCACCTGAACCACCACCTAAAGCAAAGGTTAGTAAATGAACTTGACAATAGCCAAGCTTATCGTTTACTAAACTTAGTATTTCATTTGTAAATGTTTCAGCTGCTGATTTGCCCAATGATAAATCCTTGGCTGCACCAGCAATTCCATAGTCTAACAATAGTTTATTACTATCTGGTAAATCAATATGCTTTAAATCTTGATGAGCTGTGTTTAACACGATAGCATCATATCCTAATTTATAGAATGATTCAGCTATTTTACTGCCAGCTTGTCCAGATCCAACTACACCAATTGATAATGACCTTTCTTTTTTTGAGATTATTTTAGAAGCCATTTGTGCATCTTTGCTTTTTTGATTTAGTTTTTCTTTTAGTTTGATTAATGTTTCATCTTCCATAGAAACATCATCTTTTAGAACTTCTTGTCCTTGTTCTTCTTTTACAGTTACAGACATATTTTCTCCGTATTTAATATATAACCATCAATTATTTAAACCACCATTTATTTGCTAAATACCAGCTTACAGCTTTCTTAATTCCATCTTTAAATTTTACTGATGGTTCCCATCCAAGATCTTTTAGTTTAGTAGAGTTAACGCTGTATCTAAAATCATGGCCAGGTCTATCTTCTACATAGGATATTAGATTAAATCCTTGACTCATAGTTGAGCAGATGCCACTAATTACATCCATGTTTGTAAACTCTTGACTGGCAGAGATATTATAAACTGAATTTAATTCGCCTTTATCTATAATACATTCTAAAGCAGAACAATTATCATTAACATAAAGCCAATCTCTTATTTGATTACCTAAACCATATACTGGGATCTTTTTATCATTTAATATTGCGTCAACTACTTTAGGTATAAGCTTTTCTTTATCTTGTCTTGGTCCATAATTATTACAACAACGAGTGATAATATAATCTAGTCCAAAAGAATTATGAGCAGCTTTTACAGCTAGTTCAGCTGAAGCTTTAGAGGCGGAATAAGGGTTCTTTGGATTTAAAGGACTCTCTTCTGTCCAAGAAGGATCAGTTTCATTTAAAGCACCATAAACCTCATCTGTAGAAATATAAATAAATTTCTTAACTCCAAATTTCAAAGAACTATTAATTACATTTTGTGTACCAACAACATTAGTTAACATGTGCTGACTTGGATTTTGTAATGAATCATCAACAAATGTATGAGCCGCTGCATGAATAACTATCTCAGGTCTAGTAAGCTCAAATATTCTATCTAAAACATGTTGATCGCAAATGTCAGCTATATAGAATTGGTTAGATTTGTTGTAATAAATATTATTTAATACTGATGATTTAATGCATTTATCTAAGCCTATTACTTCATACTTATTTTTGTGCTCATAAGTTAAATATCTAACAAAATTAGAATATATAAAACCACCGGAGCCAGTTATTAAAATTTTTACTCTATTCATTCTACCACATTAAAATTTGGGTTCTTTTGATATTCTTTTACTAGACCAGGATTTATTACCTTAGTCCAATCTCTCTTGAAGAGATCCGCGTTTTTTTGGAAAAATAATTTATTGACTGGATTCTTTTTTAGAGAGGCGCTCTCATCATGAGAGATTGATGTTTCACCACAATATACTACAGGATTTTTTAAATTGAACGTTATTCTCATGCAACAATCTACATCATCAAAAGCCCAATGATAACTTTCGTTAAAACCTTTAATGCCTGAAGCATTTTTATCATAAAGATTATTAATAACGCTACCAGGAAATAGCGTAATTGCTCCAGTAACTACAGGAAAATATCTATTTCTTCTATCTTGTTTGGACTCTTGTTCGTTTAATCTGTAGTGAAACGGCAATCTAATATCGCTGAATAAAACACCTGCATGTTGTATCTTAGTTGTATTAGTATAATTCAATTTAGCTCCAACTGCGCCCGCACCTGTTTTATGTTGTAGCTGAATCATTTTTGATATACTGGTTGCATCATTAAACGTAATATCATTATTAAGTGTCATTACATAGTCATCATCTTTAGCACCACTTTCTTTTAACAAGAAATTCATGCCCTTAGAATAATTATCATTATTGTGAGGATATTTATGCAAGACCACATTATCATCTTTCCAGGATTCAACCAGCTCAATTGAGCCATCAGTAGAGGCGTTATCTTTGATATGCCAACGTACAGGAATACTTAGATTTTTAATGTTATTAAGTAAAGATGGATAGAGTCTCTCTAATTTTTCTTTACCTTGCCAATTTAAAGTAATAATGTGTAACATCGCTTATTATATAACCCGACAATATGGGGTGTATACAATTTAGTTGTTTTTATTGCTGAGTCAAGTTGTTTTTATAATATACTTAAAACAACTTAGAGGGACACTCTAACACCAATACCAACTGAATACCCTGATAATGTTTTTGTCACTACAGGACCCATATAAAAATTGCTCATTAATGGAATGTGTTTTCCTAAATTATATTGAAATGGAGATAATGTAATTTGGGGTTCTCCAACTAATGGATTATAGCCTATGCCTATTTGTAGAAAAGATGCTGTAATGTTAGTTTTAGATTTACCATAAGTTATAAATCCAAAATTAACCGATGGACCAAGATAAGGCGAGTTTTGAACAAATGTTTGACCAAAGTCAGCTCCTAAATATAGCTTAGGATTCCACCAATAGATTTTAGGATCAACTACTATTTGTTGAGTTTCTGATTTATCAACAGTAATTGGATACTCTTTGCCTTCAGATACTATTGAGAATTTAGTATAAGTAACTTGTTGACCTTCTTCATTTTCACCAGTTACAGTTACACTTTTATATTTACGCTCATATGTTTTTAATTCCCAGGGAGTTTTACTCCAGGCTGAAAATCCAACTTCTCCCCATGGAACGCTTTGATTTTGGAATTTTTCATTTAAAGCAAAATATTGTTTTGCTTTAGTATATCCGTTAATATCTGGAGGGCATTCTGGACAATCAGCTTTAACTGGCGGGGTAGGATTTGGATCAGTATGAGTGGTTGGTTGATTATTAATATAAATAGGAATAGTTTTTACTTCAGCTACATTAATTGATTTTAACTTTGCATCTAATGAACCAAGATCTTTTTTAATAGTATCTAAGCTTATATTATTATCTTTAGCAAATTTATCTAAGTCATCTTTAGAAACATATTTGGATGATGATCTAACAATAGAATCATCTAATTGTTTTTGAGTTATTTGTTTACTCTCTAAATCTTTTTGGGAATTTAATAGTTTAGATTGTTGTCTAAAATTTATTATTAACAATACTATTATGATTCCACTCAATATATAAAAGCTTATATTTTTAATTCTTTCCATCATACAACCACCATTTTAGGAATCTTCTTAGCTCTGTCTTTCCAAACATTAGTAAATTTTTCTTTAGCAGATAAATATAATTCTTGTATACCAATTAAGCTTGAAGTTTGTTTACCAAAATGAATTAATGGCACTTTAACAACTTTAAATGGGATTTGTTTTTCTTTAGCGACAAAAGATAAATATGTATCTTCAAAATATGCAAAAGTATCTGTCCAAAATAATTTACCAGGAGCAAACTCTACTTTTTGCCAAATTTCTTTACTTGCAGTAATACACCAACCAGACATATATGATAGTCTTTTATTTATTAAAACATTCTCTTCTTTAATAAAAGCAAAAGAATCATCTATTAAGCCCATGGTAGGTCCAACAATAGCTTTGCTGGCATTAGCAATAATTTCTGTGGTCCACATATTATGCATCTGCTTAACCCTTACATCATTATTTAGAAACATAATATTTTCTTTAGCAGCAGCAGCATAACCAAGATTACAAGCATAAGCAAATCCACCATTTATTGGTGAGTTTATAATTTTAATATTTTCTCTATTAAATACAGAGATTAATTCAAGAGTATTATCGGTTGATGCGTTATTAACAACAATAATCTCATGAGTTTTAACATCTAGATAAGACAAATCTTCTAGAATTGATCTAGTAAAATTAGATTTATTATAGCAGGGAATAACTATCGTTAAACTCATTTAAGTAATCCTTCAAATGTTTTAGAAATCTCCAACCAATCATATTTTTTAAGATTATACAAGTTATAAAATCTTTGTTTTAAAGCTGTAACATTTTCAACAGCATATCTTAATTTATCTACAGCATCATTAATATCTGGTTTAAACCAATTTGAAGAATAATTTCCATCCCAATATCTTGCAAGAGTAGGTGCCGTTTCTTCTTTACCTGATACTAACAAAGAATTAAACTCGCTTAAGAATTGTAATTGACCTCCATGATTAGGAGCAATCACAATATTATTAGCAGCTAATCCTTCTAATAGAGTCATACCAAAAGCCTCACAATGAGTCATTGAAAAACTAATATCACAATTTTTATAAAGAGATTCTGTATCATTAATAAAATTAGAGATTATCTCTATGTCTGCATGATTTCTATATTTAGCTTTAAAGTCATTAAATATTTTAGAAAAGCTAACCTCAAATAGATGTTCAGGTTTTTTATCAACTATTTTTAGTATCAAACAAACATCATCTGTTTTATTAAAAGCTTTACCATATACTTCCAATAAACCTGGCAGATTTTTTCTTAAATGAGGTTGACCAATTATAGATAAAATCTTCACAGATTTTTTTGTTTTAAATTGATAGCCTTCAATATTTTCTAGTTTTTGAAGATCTACACCATGAGGAATGACCTTCATGTGAGATTCTGGAACGCCTGAGTCTATAAATATTTGTTTGGAATACTCAGATGGTGGTGTCATAATATCTGTATACTTATAATGTTTAGCAAATCCATATGGTAAAACGTTTTTACCTGAAAATTCATATGTCCAAAGTCCAATTCTATTTTTATCACCCCTACTAAGATGCTCTTGGAAATTAATCATAGCGGTATAAGTAAATTGAGCGTCATATTTGCTATCTAATACTTGATTAGCTAACATTGATGAATTAGCATTTAATTCAGTTACACCTTTTAAATTATTTAATAAATCTTCTGGGAAATGTTTATTACCATTTGTTGAAAAAATATCAACATTATGGTTTAATTTAATTAAACCCCTGCAAATATTTTGAGCAACAAAGCTCCAGCTATGATTGTTGGCAGCAAAACCCTTCCACAAGATTTTCATGTCTAGTATATAACTTAGGCTAGCCCGAAAATATTCTTTACTTTTTCGCTGGAGATCTCTTGAGTTCTATTATTAAAGCCAGATTTTTTTAAGAACACCTGGACCTGGAGCTTGGTTATAAGAGTTCTTAATACAGGGTCTACGTATAAATTAGTGAAGTTTAAAGTAAGCTGTCCAGTCTCACTATTAATATAAACTCCAACCTTATCATCTATAATTACACCAGATATATCTGGATCCAATGAATCAGTACCATCTAATTGAGGTGCAAATGCTTGTAATGAAACTCCAAATCTTACTTGTTCTTTAGATAAAGCATCTAGTTGTACAAAAGAACAATCACTAAATTTCATAGCATTAAAGCCTAAACTAGTTTTACCATTACCATCATAGTCAGCCACAAATCCAGTAAAGAAATTAATAGTTTTTTCTGTACTGAAACTTTCTGCTGGGATCTCTAATATAATAGTTCCAACTTCAAAGTCTATTTTATGATAATATCCATCTAACGTTAATATATTACCCCCAGTATTTATGATAAGATTGTTTGGGACAAACATATCATTTCTACCACTATCAAAATCAATATTTATTGGATATGATTCACAGCTTGTTCCTGGAGGTGTACAGCTAAATTTAGTATCTATATTTTCTTCTGTAAAAATAACAGGCACTAATCTTGGACTTGAATTGCTAACGATATCATATTCTTCCCAAGTAATTCTCTTTGTATAAGAAAAAGTAATTGGAGATGTTAAGAAGTCTCTATCAGCAATAGTTGTATCATCATTAAATAGAATTGGAACTGGATGTAATGTATCAGCTCTAGATGTAGTATAGTAATCATCATTTCTATCTATAAATTCTCCCAGATAAATTTTAATTACACTAAAACTTGTACCAATTCTATTGCCTGGCGAAGTAGTTTTTGGAAATGGCGCTACTTTATAAACGTAATCAGAGATATAATTTATATCTGTAGTGCTAATAGCTAAATCGCCTGTGATATCAGCAGCAAATACTTTTAATATATTTTCTTCATTTAAAAGTGTTTTCTTAATAGAAATAGATGTACTTGAATTTAACCCAGTAATATAAAAAGTTCCATTGTTTTCAGTTGTAGTGCTAGTAATTGAAATTATTTTATCACCAATTGATGATATCAAAGAAAAATTACTTGATGTAGATGTGAATATCGCTCTATCTGGATATGTAGGATCAGGAATTAAAATACCATCTATTCCTGAAGCTTCAACGAACATTGTTGTTGGATCTTTAATTTGAAATGTTAATGATCCTTGTGTTTCAAATGGGTTTGTATAACCATCATAGGTACTTGCTGAAGGAGCGATATTTAAATTATAATTAAGAAGATTTTGAGCAGCTAATAAATCCTCTTCATCTATTTTTCCATCACCATTAACATCACCATAAATCATTGTACATAATTCAGCTGATGCAACTTGATAAAAGTTATTTGGTAAAGTAGTATTTAAAATAAATTTAGCTCTATTTAATGATCCATCTACGAATTTATTTACTAGTTCTAAAATATTTAGATTATATCTTGGATCAGCTGGATCATCAATTATCTTGATAAGTAAAGCATTTTTATACATGCCAAACAAATTTAAATAAGACGTAAAGGTAGATGAAGTAGAATCTATTTTTTTATTATTCTTATCAGCTATGGTGCCAATATAGAATGGATTAGAAACATCAGAATTAGTAATGTCTGTTGGAGATTGTAAAACTATCGATGGAATATATTTTTGACGAGAATATATTGGATTGCCAGTTCTTTCATCTTGAACCTGATCAAGATTTTCTGTTGTAGCTTGAACTAAAGCTGTATAAACATCATTATCACTAAATGACAAATCTTTTAATACATAATCAGTAGTTATTTCTGTAGCTGTATCTTGTATAACTTTATCAATAACAATTCCTGCACCATTTTCATAAGCTTGACCAGATGAAACTTTAGCAGCATCAGTCCATACTTGGAACCACATATCTTCATCAGACATATCAGTCCAAACGCTTCCATTAAATATAGAAACTCTTGAATCACTTAATTGATCTGTTGCAACTGGGATTTGAATTATGCCTTGGCTTGCAAATCCGCTTCTTTTAATCGTAAATATATAATAGTTTCCAGTTGATAAGCTTGAAGAACCAACTGCTGTATTTGAAAATACAAAATCAACTGGTTGTGGAATGTCGGTTAACTTAATACCTTGATCTAATAAAGTATTATAGTTAAAACTTAATTCTGCAACTGGCACGTTAGCTGGGTCATAGTCTATTGCTAAGTTAGGAACTAAATCTGTTGGACATGAAACGACTGATTGTAATGGATAAATGCTGATTACTATATCACCAGACCAATAAAAGTCTGTTGGATTAGCTAATGGATAGTTATCTCCAACAGCAGACAATAATACAGTTATTTTTTGAATATTATCTGTTGATGCTAAAAACTTTTGCCCAATTCTAGTTGATACATCGTTTTGTAATATTGTTCTTAGTTGAGTATAAGCAGTTGAGATATTTAAGTTATCAACATTATATGATGGGAGTGATGTTCTTAAAAATGTATTTAATGTTGGATTTCCTGATGTACCAATATAAAAATCTCTAAAAAATAAACTTGGCTCTACATCTTGAGCTGCCATTTTGGCACTTCTTGATAATAAATACGGGCTGGCTTCACTAATAGTTAGCTTGCCACCTAGATTTAATGATTTATTAGATGGGCCAGATAAATCATTTATAAGAATAAGTGCAATTTTTGTAAAGTGTTTTTCGCCTATTTGTTTTTCATTCTTGTGGAATGTAAAAACTTCATATTGTAAATCACTATTAACATCTAAGCCAATAACACAGGCTTTAACTGCACGTCTTCCAGAAGCTTTTGATGCAGTTAATTGTACTTCTAATTGATTACCAAAACTAGTATCAGATGGTTGATTAGTTGCATATAAAGCAATACCATCCAATAAAGAAACGGCATTATATCCATCAGGAGCTACATCTGGGCTTTCATAATATACTACTGGTGTAAGCTGATCTAGTATTACTCCAGAACCAATATGATTATTAATCGCAGATGAGTATAAATTTTGATTATAGCCTTGTTCAAGGGTCAAATCATCATTGTCTACCCTCTCAGAGTCTGTCCATATATTCTTTTTATTTGATACTGTTGATTTTGGAGTAGCCATATTTAGTCTAAGTTTATGTGTTAATAATAGGTTATAAAAGCTCTTGAATCAGCGGGTTTAAAAGAACTAATTATAGTTTCAAGAAGCATTTTAGCTTTATCATTGCTAGCTAATATACCAAAAGAATCAAATATATTTAAGTAAAAATCAAATAAGCCATTTTTCTTATTTTTTATAGTAGCAAAATCATAAATATGCTTCTTTTCTAATGTTTTATCAAAATCCATTAAATAAGTAGTATATAAATCTTCTGTTACAGGAAAATTACTAGCAATAGTTGAGGAGTAATTAGGGTCTATTGCTTCTCCAAATGGTGAATATATGGGTCTTGATACATTACTTATCTTAATGTTGTCAAAAATAGCGTATGCTTTATTAGCTTCGCTAAAATCGCTGCCAAAATAAAGCTCATTTATCTTATCTTTAAACTTTAAAGATTTATATGATAAGTTCTTTAATCCAATAAATGAAGATCCATAAGTTATTCCAGAACCAAATGGATAAGATCCATAAACATTTACACGTTCATAGCCATCTACAAATAAACGCATATAGTCTCTTGAATTACTAGTATTGAATTTGTATTGAGCTTTAATTCTGTGCCATGAGTTTTGTTCCCATGGAATTAAGGTTCTTATTTTATTTTCAACATCAGTGGCTCTAACATAGAAATTTAAATACCCAAACTCGTCTTTAAATATAGATAAACGATCTCCATTTGATCCAGTTGGAATATAATTTACAATAACAGGCGAGTTTTGATTTGGCAATCTTCTTTTTAAGGTTATTGTTTTGCCATCTGAACTTAATGTTGCGCCAATAGAATAATCAAAGCTATCATCATAAGTTAAATAGATAGACTCTAAGCTTGATGCAGCAGTTTTAATTATTATTTTAGTTACACTATCAGAAGTATAAGTTTCTGATAATAGATTGGTTGCATCAAATAAGTATCTTTTATTTGGGTCATTTAGTGTACCATAAATTGGCGATACCCAAAATTCTATTGTGCCTTCATTAGTATTGAAGATGCCTTCATTATCAATAACTAATGGACTATTCTTAATACAAATAGCTTTATCAAAATTAGCATTAACGCTATAAGATGATTGAATATAGCGTTTGTTATCTCTAATAACCCAAAAGTCCGCCTCATTAATGAATGGGTATTCATTAAATGTTAGAGATGTTAGTGTAATATTTGTATTCTTTAATGGTTTTAAAGAATTATAATCTTTAGTTATTGTTAACTTAGGAGCATTTAGAGTTTCACCAGTTCTTACATCTCTTAATTTTTGAGCAAAGGTCTTAAACTGATTTAAAATACCATTAAAGTTATTCTCTTGATTAAAATCTGTGCCTATATAAACTCTATTTTGGCCTAATGGATTAAATTGTAAGCTTAAGTAAGTTAGATAATCAACTTGATAAGTTCCTTCTGTTAATAAGAATTTTTGTCCTGGTTGACTTGTCTTTTCTAAAGCAATAAAGCCATTCTGAAATCCTGATGTTTCAGGAGTGAACATTAATACTTCATAAGTTCCACCAGTGAATGATGGTAGTGTAGAGTCAATTGTCATTGATAAATGATCATTTGAAACAGCTAGTATTTGATAATAGCCAACACTTGATAATGGACTAGTTATTCTTAAATAGCTACCAACTAAAGCTTCAGAGAAGAACTTATCATTATCTGTAACAATATTTCCAGATGAAGATAAATTAGTTCCAAATAATACTTGATATGTATATCTTATTACAGGTTTTTCTGCTAAAGCATCGTCTTGAACATTGATGTTATTAGTCTCAGCTCCAGATACAGTTAAACAATTTCTTGCAGAGTTAACTGGCTTGCACACAACTTGAACATAAGAGATTGTTTTAAACTTGCTAGCAGTAGTTAAAGTACCCATTTCAGTGAATGTTAGAGTTTCACTGACATCACCAACAATGTTGACCTGCACAGAGGTAGAAAAATCAATGTTTGTACCAGCAATTGTGAAAGATAAATATCTTCCATATACAGATTCAGTTGGTTGATATGTAGTTAGATTATTTGATGTAAATACACCTAATGATAATGTTGAGTTTAAAGGACCAATATTTGTTAACTCTAATATGTTCTTCTTAATATTTACAGTGTTAATATTAATTGGCGGAGCTAATGTAGTCTCAATAATGTTTGAGGTATTGCCCCATACATAAGACTTCTTTTTAATTTGTTGGTTATTTAAACCAAGTGTTTTAACTAGAACGATATCATTAGCATCAGCGTTATTAACTATTGTAATAACGCTATTGTTATCAATATCATTTGATACAGAATAAGATGGATATAAAGCTCTTTGTCCAGAGATCTCTTCTTCTGTTGGTGGGTAAATATAGAACGTCGCGCCAGTTAAGTTAATTGGTATTGTATTATTTAATACTAATGAATTTATTGAAACGCTTAATATTGTATAATATTTTTCTAATGTTGGATCATCTATTCTTATAAAATAACCTGGAGCAACATTATTTAAAATAAAGTTTACGCCAGAAGTTACTATATTTGATGTTGCACTTGTGTCAAGTGTTCCAGTTAATGAAGAATGTAATAATGCTACGGCAAAATTTGGATAAACATCAACAGGTGTTTCAGTTGTAATAGATGTAGAATTAATTGTAAAATTGCCATCAGTTAATGTGGCAGGCATTGAACTTGACAATGTTAATGATTGTCCAAATACAGTGATAATTGTATAACCAAGAGCATTAAATCCTGGCTCATCAATAATAATGATATCACCAGCAGTTATACCAGCAGAACCAAAATTAGTTAATGAGCTTACTATATTTGATCCTGATGAAGTTGTAAGATCTATTCCTCCAACTATGTTTTTTGGAATCACTCCAACAAACTCTTCTTGTCCAATAGTCTTATATTTTTGATGTAAATATGGATTTATTTTTAGACCATAATTCAAATTATTAAATACTTCTTGTCCATCAACAAATAAATGTATTTCATCTCTTTTATTTGGAGAGCTTAGATTCCATGATGCAGCTATAAAATGTTTCTCGCCTTTCTTCCAAGTAGAAACATTAGAGCTAACTTGAGCAAACATTTTGTTTTTATCAAACACTTTTAAGTTTAAATACCCGCTTGGGTCTTTAAATAGAGAGAATCTGTTTTTTGTCTTATCTTCACCAAAATCTATTACATAATGATTTTTATCTGCAACGAATGTTAAGATAGACTCATCAATATTTGTATTAGTAAACTTATACTTGATTTTAGACAAGCCAGTGGTTAATGAATATCCATCTAATGAGCTAGTAAGCTTGGTATCATAAAACTCGCCATCCGTTTTAACTTCTATATTGTAAGTATTGATTACGCCATAGCTTGAGTAGCCATCATCATTTACAGAAATGAACCATCTGTAGAACTCTTGTGAAGCGTCTAGATCATAATAAACGAATACACCATTTTTGTTTTTGTTAGGAATTCCTTTACCATCACTTTTTGACACTGTGAAATAACTATTATTATTTTTATCTACAGTTCTATTATAATGTTTTTCTAAACTGCCAAAATAAACATCTCTTTCTAAGATGTTTTGATTATTAACTAAAATTTTAATTTCTAATGCAGCATCATTATCAATACCGTCCCATTGTGGAACTACCCATGTTTCAAATGAGCCTTCTTCTAATCTGAAATTAGAAGAGATTGGAATAGTAATTGATTGAGAATCTGAGTTAATTAAAACTCCATTGCCAAATTTTCCGGGCTGTAATTCAAATGTACCTGATGTAGCTGGTTTGCTTAAAAACAAATAGTTTTGATTTAATATCCAAGAAAATAAAGCAGCTTCTAAAATTTCTGGTGGAGTATGTACTATTTTTTCTACTATATTTGAGATTGCAGACTTGCTTGTTCCTAAAGCAGCAGATGAGAATGCTGCAGATAATGCATCTCTATATATTTCTCTTGGGAAAGATGTGTCAATGTTATTTAATAAAGATATGGTTGTTAAACTGCCAAAGTTTTTCAATAAAGCATTTCTTAATCCGCCAGCTTTATATGACACATAATAAGTATCACCCTCTGACAAAGTATCGCTTTCTCTAAAGTCTAAATAATTATCTCCATACTCATAGCTAATAACAATTTCGTCTTTTAGATAAGTATAATCTACTTTAAGATCACCTCTATCATAATCAACAATTAGTCTTGAAGCACTATTAATTGACCAAGTCAAAATTACTATTACGGTTTCTCCAGAAGCTGGTGAAAAAGTATTTGGTAGAATTAATCTGACAGGCGCTCCAACAGTAATAGTTCCAGTGCCATCCCAAAGGTCTTGACTATCTGATAATCTAATTACTTGAATATTGTAATTGATATTAGATGAAATATAATCTAAATTGATATTTAAATCAACATAATATTGACTTAATAAGTCTTGGTTTATTACATGAAATTCTTGTTTTGTATATGATCCAAGAGTAATTAGATTATCTGTAAAAGAAGCAAATAGTGCAAAGTTTAATGGGTATTTATTATTTTTTAAATCGCTAAACTCCCAAATTCCTCTAAGAGCCTTTATATTATTTGAAACGCCAGGTTCAAATGTAGCAACATTATATGTGCCAACAGAACTTGAGTCATTGAAATAATATCTTGTTGGATCAGTTAATAAATAGTTTTCATTTGCTTGTACTGCTTCATCAAATAAAATAGTAGTATCATCAAATGATGTATAAGCATATGTTTTTTGTGGCGCATCTAAAGGATTAATAATATTGAAAATATCTTCAACGCTTAGTATATGATCATTTACAGTTTCAATTTTATTTGTTTTATATTGTATAGTTCCAATATCTAAACTTTGTGTATTGTATACTAAAACATACAAAGTACCATTAACATAGTCTACTAAATAATCGCCTAATGTAGTTAATGATAATAAGTTATTTGTTAAATCATCTGTAAAATCAAAGTATTTTTCATTTATAAAAACATCACTGCTAGATAAACTAACAGAGGTATTTTGATTATACCCTATAGAGTCTTGTGATGCAGCTATAACATTTGTATTAAGTAATTGTGTTTTAAAGATAACTTTTCCAACATATGGTGAAGTTAAAACTTCTGATACAATTAACTTTTCATTTGATATTGTTAGAAATTTAGCTGTTTCATCTGTAATTGACTCAGTAGTAGGAGCATTATTATAGTCAAAATAAATTTTTGAATTATCCCATCTTACAACTGGATATTTTTCTCCACTTGTTTCATTGAAAACTTCAAATACATCTGTGATAGGTGAATAATCTGTTTGTAGTGTGCCTAAATTTATTAATTTGTTTTTAACACGTTCTTGTAAAGACTCTTTGTGTAAATTAGCTTTGAAGTCAATGCCGTTGTATAAACCATATTCATAGGTAAATGATATTGTGGCTTCTTGATCAATTAAGCTGCCATTTGGAAGTGCAACTACATCATATGTATCAGTATCAATAACATAGTCTAAACCCTCTATATATGTAGCCCTATATTTATAAGTGGCTAATGGAGGATACATTCCTGTACCAGTATTTTTAGAATCTTCTCCAAACACATATATTGTGCCAACAGAATAATCTACTGAATACTCTCCAGCTTTGGCTGGAAGATATTCTAGTCTATATACTAGTTCATATTTAAAAGCTGGATGTTTTGTATTTAAAGATTCAAGTGTGTTTGGATCTATAAATGTTATGCCAGCTAAAGTTGGAACGCTATTATCAGATTTTACTATTGTAGAATTTTTTAAATTGACAACATTTGAAACAGAAGCTAATACTTCTCTATTCTTTGTAAAAATAGAATAAATACTTACTGTGCTAGTATCTATAGTTTTACCTAGATCTTTATAGCTATAGTTTATAGTTATTTTGAAAATATTCTCTAAAGAAAAAGTGCTGTCTTGTAGAATCTTATCACTTAGTTTAATTTGGTTATCTTCAAGAGTTAATAATCCAAAAGCATAACCATCATATTTATAATCTTTAACCTGGTATCCAACAGTTTCAATTGGATAGGCATATGTGCTGCTACTGTAATATGTAAAAACTAAAGAGTTTAATTTAATTACAGGAGTTTTAGATAGTGTAATTATTAAATCATTAATGTTTAAAGTTTTCTTATCATAAGTAGATGATAAAGTTATTTCTTCTTGGTTTTCTGTTTCTTGTAATGAAATAACTGTTGAAGGGAATTCATCATATACTAATGATCCACTAAAGTTTGTATTATCTAATACTCTGCTAACTTTTGAAACTTCATATGCACCTTCTTCATTTAATCTATCAAATGGTCCAGCACCACGGGTCTTTTGTTCATTTGAAATATCAAATGATAAATAATTTTCATTCTTACTTTGTCTAATATCATAGACACTTTTTGATAGAAAAGTAGAAAGTATTTCTATGTTTTTACCAATAGTTGTGTTTCTTGTATAGTCATAAATGTTTGAAGAAAAGAAAGTTTCAAACGATGACTTAAATGGATCTTCTGGATTTATTGGTCCATAAAATTTAAGAACATTGTTTACATTATCATTAGGTACAATGTATGTATTGTCTAAAGATGTAAATAATACACTAGAAGTAGAAAAGAAAGTTAATGTATATTGGGCAAATGGAGTTAATGGTTGACAAGTTATTAATATTTCATTATTATCAACTTTCGCATCTTTTATTATTGGGGTAGGTATATTGGAAAAGACTGGAGTGATAGAAATATTATCTTTAGTTATACTTGTATTTAAACTAATTGGAAATACCGCAGTCATAGTTGTACTTGTGTCAACTATTATTTCGGTTGGTTTTAATACTTTCATTTATTTATCTTGTTTCTAAGTTAACAACTATATCGTTTGCAACGAAATATTCGTTTTTATTAGCTTCTAGTGATAATACTTGTCCTGATTTCATATCTTGATTAAAATATAACAATCTAGCTCTATCAACACCAGTAGTTTCTTGAGCCACTACTATTAATGTAGAAGAGTCTAAGATATCTCCCAGAATATTAGTATTAATAGCAGAAATTAATGCGTCTTTTACATTTTGAGCAACTAAACTTGAAGAACTTAATTGATCTGCATTCACAACAATATTAACTGTAGCATCAACTTTTATAGGAACTGCACTTCTAACTAGAACGTCTGCGTTAATTGGCTTATTTTCTTCTACATTAAATGTTACATCTGAAATTAATTTATTATAAATGTAACGTATAATAATTCTTTCATTTGTTTTTGGCGCTGTATAATCGTAGTATGCCTTATATCTTGAGCCAGTGTTTGGTTGATTTGCATTTACTATATTGAATCTAGCAGATGAAGTATTATTAAATCCGCTGGAGACATAGATAGAGTCTATCAAGGCAAACTTTTTATTTGTATATAGAGTAGAGTTCTTTGTGAAAGATAAGCTTTCTGTATCACCTGATTTACAAATATAGAAAGTAGCTCTTAGCTTATCTCCAACACTTGGTGTATTATCTGTGTTGGTTGTTGAACTTGGTAAAATTACATCAAAATTAGATAATGCTGGAGAAACATCATCTAATTTATTTATTTCGGTTTTATAAAAAGCATCATTAGCTATAGAATAATTTTTAACATCATAGGTTGTATATACAGAAAGAACTTCATTAGCTGATGTAGCTTCTACTTTTTCTAATTTTACTAATCTAACTAAGCTAACTGTAGATGGTATTTCTGTTATAGAAGATAGACCTAGAACATTTCTAATAGCTTCACTTAAACTTTGTCTCAAGCTACTTTGTGTAGCATTAAATACAATGTCTACACCTTTAGTTATTGTGGTACCAGCAAATGTTAAGATGCCATTTTGATTTGTTTGGTCTGTTAATGTAGTATTTAAATTAGTCAAACCAGCTTTTAATTGTTTTGATGTATAAAAGATAGCTAAAGTTTCAGACAATGGTATGTTGGTTGTAAAATTGATATTTGGCAATAACAATTTATTATTTTCTAAATCAATTATACCATCACTACTCCAAATTTCTTGTCCATCAGATATTCTGATAGCAGCTATTTGAGATAAATTGATATTATCAAAAGATACATTTAAGGTAATTTTATTTGAAACCAAATCATAGGCAATGACATCATATATACCTTCATTAGATCCAGACACTATATTTACTTTTTTACCAAGTAAATTAGCGATAGAGCTAAAGTTTAAAGAAGTAGAGTATAAATAACATGATTGATTTGTTAATCCAGTTATCACACCATCTGTTGCAGAGCCAGCCAATGAATCATCATTAGTATTAAATAAATTAAAAGAAACTGCTGCTTCATCTGTAAAAGAAAATAAATCTAAATAATAACCATCAATGGAATTATATTGAACTTGAGTTTTGTAGTTAAAGAATATTTTGTTAGCAAATGTAAATGGTTGGAATTGCGCAACATCATTTGCATAGTATAATACTAAAACTTTTTCATTTGTTGCAGGTGCATTTAGACCAGATAGAGTTAAATAATAATAACCGCTGATATCTGTAGAAACTGTGCCTAAATTATTACTATTCCACAAATCTAAATTGTCAGATAATCTAATAACCTTAAAAACTGAATAGCCATCTAAATATGTGGTTTGAGAATTAGCAGTTAGTGTAACTGTAAAATTTAACCCTGAAGCTTGTATAGTGGCATTCTCTGATTTTAATACTGACTCTATATTAAAGTCTTGAGTCTTGGCTGTATTATTGATAAAGCCATTACCTAATCTAGAAGCGCTTAGTCCAGTTATTAATGTTGAAAATAATTGTTGAACATTAGCTATGTAATTTACATAACAATAAAAAGAATTTGATGTAGTTGTATAGTTTGCTACTGGAATTGTTATTTGATTTAACAAAAAGTTTCCAGTTGAACTGTTTACTGTAAAGATGTCGGTTGTATTATATACAAAGGTAACAGTATCGCCTTCTTTTGCAATTGTGTCAGAAGGAAGAACTATTGTTGCCTGATATCTGATAGTGGAGTTTATTACTACTCTTGAGCTTGAAAAAATTCCGTCATTATCATTTGTATGATAACACTCTTTGAATGTATTTTTTAAATAAGCATATTCTAATGATGTAAATTCTTCAGGTAAATCTGTTATTGTTACAACTTTTCTGCCAGCAAAATCGGTGAGATTTAACTCAACAACGCCATCTATTTCTGAAAATACATTTGATGAAACTATTGCAGAAACTGGATGCGTTGATGTACCATTAAAATAAGTGTTGCTTGAGTTTCTAGTGAATTTTACTAACTCACCTTTAACTAAATTTGACATTCCCCAGTCAATATTATCACCAGGAGTTCTTAAATTATAATCATTAAGCTTACCATCATAGTCAACATAAGGATCATAAGAGAAAATCCACTCATAATCTACTTGAAGTGTATCGCTTAACGCTGGTAAGTTATTTCCTGATACTTTAATTCTACCAGTCTCATTAATAGAACCGCTGCCATCAGGGTTTTGTGAAACAACTGTATATGTTTCACCAGTAGTAACATTAAATACTCTTGTTACATTTGTAATTGGAGTGTGAGCTAGAATAATAATTGATCTATCGCTAGAGTATATTGTACTATTTTCATTAGTAATTAATATATTTTGAGTTAATTTATTAGAGGCTATAAAATCAGAAAAGTTTAATTGATCTTGACCATTAAATTGGCCTTTGACTTTATCTTCATCAAAGTCGCTTATTTGATTTGAGATCCAATGGAATTTATCAAATCCAAAAGGACTTCCACTATATGAACTTGTATCAGGAATTATTTCATAATTTCCAGAAACTCTTCCTAATGAATCTGTTGATTTTGGTATAAAATTAGAGCCGCTAGATGTTCCAGAAACTTGTGAGACTGAATCTACAGGCTGTGCTGGTAATTGCGCATTATTGATTTCATCAATTTTTTTACGAGTAATAGTTTTATTTTGATCTCCATCTATTTGACCTAAAACTATATCATTTTTAGAATTTGTGGCATCGCCAGTATTGCTTTTATCACGATAGATAAAAGTATCAATATTATCAGCGGTTCTTGTTCCTAAAATTACAACATCTACCTTACCACCAGTGCCTTCTGATACTATTGTTTTTGCACCTGTTGAACTTGTTTCAACAATGGTACCATCTCTGGTCATTAATACATCGCCGGGTTGAATTACAATAGCATCTAAAACGCTTGCATCTGACAAAGCCACGTTTTTATAGCCTACTGCTGTACCAATATTAGATCCACTAAATATTGAAAGAATTCTGTTTCTATAAGACGCATCAGACTCTTGATCTGAACCACCTGAAAATTGACTAACATTAGTTACATTGCTAACACCAGCAATAGTTGTTGAATTTAAAGCGTATTTGGCAATATTTCCAGAACTGCCTGAAACAGTTGATTGAACTGTAACTTCTACGGCATATTGATCAGAAATTCCAACAAAGTCTAGATCAGATCTATATTTAGTGGCAATTGATTTATAGTAGTTTGTTTGGGTTGGTAGAACTGATAAAGAACTAGCGACTGAGAAGCTTACATTGTTATTTGAAAATACGTTGCTTCCAGCTGATATAGCTACTGAAGCTGGAATAGAAGAAAAGGTTAGTATGGCAATACCAGAAGATTGGGCGCCACTTTTTCTAGTAATGCCATAATTGGCCCCTATTTTATCTAAATCAGCGCCATTAGCTGATCTGATAGATTGAATATTGCTTATTCTTGATAGTTCTTCATATACCAAGCTTAATTGAGATGCTGGTGCATCAATAAATACGTCTCTTTCAACCGTTGCAGGTTTAGTATCTAAATCAGGTTGTGCTATTTTAAAATAATCTATAAGAGCACTTATAATTTCGTTTATCGAACGAATATTAGCCATTGAATTCCTATACTATATATCGAAAAAACCTTCATTATTTATGTTACCAAATTAAATGATGTGGTTTTTATTTCGAAAGCCTTTGTTAATACTGAAACTAATACGATATACAATCTTGGATCTTGACTATTTCTTCTAATGGATACATCCAAAATAGCGGCAATATGCTCACTTGCTGTAACATTTTGTCTAGAGTAATTAAGCTGCTCTTGTTGTAATAACATTAAGTTTTCAATGGCATTTTTCAACTGTGTTGTGGCAATGGTTTCTGTCATTTTAACATCTAGCACATTTCCAACAACAGAACGTGATAAATAAGATCCATACCATGGCTGTAATGAATTTGATCCAACATCAGTTAGGCAAATTTTTAAAATATCTTGGATTAGTTTATTAGTATTTTCTACTAAAACTAATTTCCCATTTTTAATAGTAATTGAACCATTTTCTAGTTTAAAATCAAAAGACATTTTATGTTATGCCTTTAAAATAGTTTCTCTCTATCTTTATAAAACTTATTAGCTAATAATAAGATTTGTCTTAAATACTCTTCATATTTCTTTAAAACTTCATCTGGACTGTATTTATCTGGGCGAGAAGTTTGAGCATTTCTATCATAAACTTCTGGGCATATAAGTGAAGAATTAGTTTTTAGTCTGTTAAAGCATCTATCATCTAACATATAAATTAAATAATCTAAGTCCATTATCCAAAATGCTGCTATTATTGATATAATGTCTATTAAACCAATTCCTATAGACTCTCCTGTGATAACATCATTCTCAAATAATAAAGAATTAGCATTTTTGCCTAAATTTTCTTTGCTTTTTAATAAAACAGGCAATTGAGACTCTTGAGTTTTATTTACATTTGTAAATTCATTATAAATAGTGGCGTTTCCATTAAATGTAAATGACCCAATGTCTGGGGCTGTATTATTTGACTCTGTAGAGCTTTTAATATTTACTAAAATAGAGTCTAAATCTTGAGTAATTTTTAACTGAATGATGTCTTGCTCTATTTGTTTATTATTTGTTCCATTTAATAAGATGTTTCTTAAAGTACAACCATATTCGATGCCATTTTTAGATGGAATAGGAGCCCAGTCTATTTTTTCAAATATATTTTCTATTTCTTTTTTATTTAAAAATAGCTTATTAGCTAATGCATCTAGTATTTTAATAAATTTATTAAAAGATTGAAGTTCTAATAAGCTTCTTTTACCAAGTGTAGTTTTAAAATTTAATACAACTTCATTTAATGAATCATCTGCATCTGTTTGAAAGCTAATAAAATCAATAATTTCAGTAACAAATGATGAATTATCTACAGTAGTAGAAGCATTATTTGCTGAGTCACCACATCTTAATGAAATGATCTTTTCAATCAAAGGACGTTTTAAAAATTTACCAGGTTTAATAGCTGTATCTGTATTATCTTCCAAAAATGGAGCACATATTGAGTTTTCACAAGGTGTAACTGTAAGCTCTATTCTTGGGTCCACTATAAGTGGCTTAATACAATGTTTAACTTGAGAAAAGTTAATGGTTGGGTCTACACCAGCCGAATCAGGATATAATTTTTTAAAATTATATACAGTAGAGGTATCGTTTGAGTATGTATTTGATACTGTATTAAATACACCTTCAGATAAATTTGAAAATATAGTTGGATTTATACCAATCCAAGCTGATCTAGCAATTGCATTATTATCTTGTTTAGAAAATACATTTAATATGTTTTTAACATATAGCTCTCTTTCATTCATTGCATTATAGGTTGCAATATCAATTGAGTTAGCAATATTTTCTAGGTTTTTAATTAAGTTTTCATCTAAATTTAAAGACTTATCATAACCAGGATTATGGATTAGGTTATTATATATAATTGGAAAGCCAATCATTCTATAAAAAGCATGACATCTGCTTTCTTGCTCATTACGTGGAACAGGTCCATTTGATAATGCAGTTAAGCTGTTTGCTTTAGTTATTTTACCCTTTACTAATATCTGGTTTGATATGGGGGAGAAATGACTTCTATATTTATCTATTTCTTTTATATAATTATTGTAAAGTTTAGTGATATCAATATTAGTGATGTCTTGGTCATCACCAAATACTGATTTATCTAAAGGAGTTTTTGTAGCCATTATGAAATTACTCCATTAGATCCAGAGCTGACATCAGCATAATCTCTTCTTGGTTTACCATCATCTGTAAGCATATCTGAGCCAATGAATTCATATGATAATATTTTTTCTTCAACCGTAATTGCTGAACCTAGATCAGTAGGTATGGTCAAAGTTGAAATGGTTTTGCCATTAACAATTGCTTTGGCTGTACCTTTTCCAGAAACATCACTGCTAATTGGTGAAATGAATTCTCCAGTTTCAAGATTATAAGTAAAGTCTTTGAATGTGCCAAAAGTTGTTTCCATAGTTATTTTCTTAGCTATCTCAGAAGATACGGATGCTGGTAAAGATTTTGCTATTTCATTATTATTTTTATCTTTTAATATAATTTTAGCTTGTATTTCATTATTTACAAACTGTAATGTTGGGACTAAAGTAAAAGAACTATTGTAAGGATCATATGCAGCAAGTATTGCGTCTATTAGAGATGATACTGAAGAATCTTTTAATGTTCCTAGGCATGAGCTAATTTCTGCAGAAAAAATCGCAACGCTTTCTACTGATACATTAGATATAAATTTATTTATTGCAGCATCTAAACAAATATTGGTTGCATTAATATCTGGAAGCTTAGTTAATAGAGTTTCTAATATTGGTTGAATGCTAGCTAAGTTGGCTGAAACAGTTGCATTGATTGTGTTTTTGTCTATTGCAACATCAGGCATACAGCCAAGTGTAATTAGATCATAATTAAATAATACATCATGGTTTATCTTTAATGAGTATAAAGAATCCCCATATTCATATCCATCTAATGGATTAAAAATAACTGGTGGTGTTAGATCTTCTTCTGGCAAATGTATTAAAGTATTTAATGTAGCTTGTACACCATCCAACATAACTGGTGTAACGCCATCTTTTTCATATACTAAACCACCAGTGAGATCAAATACACCAGTTGGTTGACTTACTTGTCCATTTTGATAATCTAAATTATAATTTGTTGGAGGATTAGTTACTATACAATTTTTAATAACAACTTTTCTTGTACCAAGCGCATCTATACGACTAAAATCATTTGGATTATAATTGATACTAATATCAATTGCATATGGCACGCTATTAGCCTTTGATGTTTTATCAAATACGGTACCATCTGGGAAAAATATTTTATCAGACCCTTCTGGTAAATCATATGCATGTGTGATATTATAAAAGTATTTTTGAATGGTTTGATAACCATCCCAATATTGCCAACTTTCATTTCTTAATGTAGAGTATTCTACTGTAATAAATGAAGTTCCTGGTGTGCTAACTGAAGACGTTAGTTTATTTAAGTATTTTAATGTTCCACTTGTACCATTATAAATGGTATTTTTAAGATAAGCTGGGCAAACCTCAGCATCACAACAATCAAAGTCATCGCCTGTGCCAGATTCACATGGTGGTATTCTAAATGACTTTGTTAATATAAAGTTTATTAATTCAAAGATAACAATGAAAGGTGATAATATCAAAAACAAATTTTGAAGATCACAAATTAAATTGCCTATTTTCTTAGTAATAGAAAGAATAGAATCTGCATCAGCTTGATCAACAGCTTTAGTTAATAATTTAACGTTTTCTAAAATTGTTGTAATAAAATCAGCTACTTGAGAAATAATATACTCTATTAAGGCAATTAACAAAAGTAATAATGAAATTATCATTACTAATAAAGCAAACTGTGGAAATAAAGCAAGAAAGTCAGGTATACAAACTCTAAACAATCTTCTTATAGCTTTAACAAGCTTAAATGGATTTTTTAAAGAACATAAGACTTCTATTATACAGAGAATTATATTTAATACTGGAAGGAAGAAAGTATATAAATATAAGAATGGTGTAAACTTTTCTAATAACGAAATAACACCATCTAAAAGAGATCGTGAGTATTCAGGACTTAGTAATGGTTTTAATGTGCCAGGTGGTAAGGCTAAAGATAATAGATCAAATATTGATTTTAAATCAGGCATATCGGTACTAGGACCGAAAGGTGGAAATGGTACTTTAGGCGCAACTATCCCGCTTGGACTTCCAATTGGTGGTGGATTAACTACTGGATCTGTTACGCACGCTGCCATTTAATTATTCTTCGCCTGGTAGTTTTGTTTCAAAAGTTCCTACAGTCTCTTCTATATCTAGATTTTTCTTTATTTCATTTTCTATTGTATCAGATAAATACTCAGCCACTTGAGAGATCTTGGCAAGGTCTGGGTTTTCTATATTGTAGAATGAAATAATATTAGAGGCAAATCTACATACTCCATGATAAATATTTTCTTTCAACTCTTCTGAAGAAAATTCATTATTGTCATAAACAAAAGAATTATTATATAAAATACCTTCACCTATTGAAGCTATTTTAGTTAGCCCTAGCTCTTTAGCCTCTTCAACTTGGGCTTTTAATCTTTCTTCTGCTATTTTATTAAGTTTTTTCATATTGCTCCACCTTTTTTCCTAACAAGTCTTCTATTTAAATATAATTGATCTGATTCTATATTAATATCACCAACAGATCTAAATGTCATGCCTTCATTTGCATACATGGTAATTTTTCCAGGGGTAGATACTGTAATTCCTTCATTATCTATTCTAAATACCGATACTACATTTTTATTTATATTAAACACCTTAAGATCAAAAGCACCAGCTCTATGAGTAAGGTTATCTAAATCTTTAAATCTTGTATCTTCATTAGGTGTTGTGCCACCAATTTCTATATAAAAATCACCATCTAATGAAAGTCCTGCTGAAATATTGTTTTTATCTCTACCAATATTGCCTATTAAACCACCTTGAGTATCTAACACCAATGATTGTCTATTAACTGTATTAGCGCCAATGTTTAGATCTAACGATCCATCTAAATTAATAGATCCTGAACGACCACCAGCATTGGCCGATGCACCAACAGCTTTGATAGAAGAAGCGATAACATCTTTGATAGATAATATTCTACCTAGTGTAAAAGATGTAGTTGGAATATACTCATCTACGTCTAATGTAGACGCTTGAGAAGCTCTAAGTGTTGATGTAACATTATGATAAGCTGTGCCCCAACCTAAATAAGATGATGACAATCTATTTAGTGGCGCTTCATTGCTTGAAGAGCTAGAGTCAGTTAACTTAACAACACTAGACACAGAACTAATTGGCTCTAATAAAATATCAACGTTATCTGAGTTAAAGACTAAGTCATCTGGATTATTTGATTTTGGATTAGGGTATACAGTTGTAAAATTTTCATAGCGAGTTAATAAAGGAACGTTTCCTGTTTCGCTGGTAGCAGGTATGTTAATTTTAAACATACCCTCTTTATCAATATCAATAAACATTCTAGATCTATTTCTAGAATAATTATCAGTAGAGTTTACATTAGGCGGACCTTCTGTTGACTTTCTAGCATTAAGCTCCCAATGTAAAGCTAAAGACTTTCTTTGCAGCTCTCTTATCTTTTTATAAGAACTATTACTAGAATTAATAGATGTCTTTATAGTTTTAGCTGATAGCTCTTCTGATTGCCCAACTGGTATAATGTTTCTATTAATGTCTATTAGATTGCCATAAATATCTACAACTGTACCAGAGATGCTTTCAATTAAGTAATTAGGTTCAACCAAGCTTAGTGATAATGCATCAGCTCTACTCTTACGTCTAGATAAAATATTAGTATCTACATTATTTGATTTATTCTTTTTATAAAGCTCTATTTCATTTAGTTCATTAGATACATCATAAGAATAGGCAAATTCATATGTAAGTTTTCTATTTTCAACAAATGGTGGGTTCTTAACAGAGTTACCAAAATTAGATTGGCTTAAATATGTTTTGGGGTCCATTGAAATAACTTTCAATGTATCATCATACTCATGACTAGTGAGTCTAAGTGATGAGGCCATATTCAAATTTGGTTTAATATCTCTTTTAACAACACCAGATATTTCTCTAGAAGACTCTGTAAACTTTAAACTAGTATCAAATGTATTTGAAGCAAGACCTCTATTAGCATCAAAGTTATAATAATCTTCTTTGCTACCAACAAAAATACCATCAGTTAATGATACTTTAACAACATTGTTTTCGCCAGCAGTAATATAATAATTACCTGAATCAAGATCTTGCAATTTAGCATTTTTAACACTATAAACAGAAGTATAATTTCTGATCATGGTTGATAAAATATAATAAGCACCTCCTTCTGCTTGGAGAATAATTACAGTGGTTCCAACTTCAAGAGACCCGCCAGCAAATACTCCATCAGAAGAATAATAAGATACAGGTAATTGGGCTTTTACAGTTTGTTGATCTGCCACCAAAGAAGGATTTAATGAAACTTCCACAGCATATTCATTAGGAATAACTTTTTTAATTGTTCCTATTGAAAGTAAACCTGGAGTTCCATTTGTGCTGCTTATTTTAGGAGGCATTATTAACTCTTTTTAAACACTACCCAACAATCTATAACGTTATTATATATAAATTTATCTACATTCTTTACTTTTTGAGCTGGATTATTGATAAAAGATGAGTTAATTGTGTCGCTATCTGCAACATTTAATCTTGATAGATAAAAAGATCTACCAGAACAATATCTAATTGGATCTGTTGCAAGATCTACTTCTACAACAGAAATTCTTGATGCATCAATTGTTTTTAAATCTTTAAATGCATCATTACTTGTTAATGTAATTTTTCTAGTTAGCAAATCTTTCACTGTATTAGCTTGACTTAATAGTGATGCATTAGATGATTTATAACTACCATCTTTTGCTTTTGAATTATAATATACTCTTATTTCAACTACAGGATTATAATTATCTTGGATTAATGATGTGGCGTTATTTCCTTGTGATGAAACAATTTGTAATTGACTAATGTTTGATTCAGCATATTTATTTGAGGCAGAATCAATTATAGAATCAGTACCATAACCATTTCTTGTTTGGTTATCAGCATTACCAAGTATTACGCCAAGATGTGTTTGATTAGTGGTGTTATCTTGACGATGATGATAATAATTAGCCATGTTTTTATTTTTGTATAAAATTTTGCCAACTATATCTAATGGTGTAGGAATATATTCCCCTGGATTATGGCCATAACTAAGGCTTAATGTTGTAGAAAAGCTGCCCTCATTTCCAAATGAATGAGATACTTGCTCAACATAAAACAATAAGTCTCTGTCTTCTATATATACAACATCTCCAACTTGCATATACTCACTGCCAGCAATTGATACTTTGCCTTGTAGTATGCTGCCTCTAGCAATGTTTAATAACATAACAGCATAAGGGGCTAGTTGAGTCTCAGGATTTGTCAAAAATGGAGCATGAATCGAATTTGGCGATCTAAAACCATACATTTTAAATAAATCATAATCTATTGCTTGAGCAGATGTAATAGCATTACCTCCACCCTGAAACGAATTTAAATCTGATGGTAAATCACCTTGTGCTATAAATCCATCACCATAAGACCCAGACACTTCTACTGTTGTAAATTGTGGTGGGTTTTCTGATAAGTCAATAGACTTAATTTGTACAGGCTTAATAATAAATCTTTGTCCTGAGCCTGGACCAAAATCATCATATGTTTCATCTTCTATCATATGCTCAAAGTTTTCTGGTATATGAGAATTATTAGTTAAATTAGGTGCCAATATATTAGTTGCAATACTTGAATTGTCTAAATTAAGTCCTTCCTTTAAATTAACTAAAGCTTTGGAAGCTATTTTTATATTACGTTGTCTTTCTTCAACAGATTGCTTGATTTTATCTAAAATTCCAAGCAAATCTTTATATGCAACTCTGCCTGTAGCAAGTATTAAAGTTTGTCCATTTGTAGTAGCATATAAACTTGTTAAATCAATTTTTTGACCTTGATAAGCCGATATTCTATCTTGTAACAATTGTACTCTAGCTGAATTAACTCCATTTTGTAATACTTCAACGCCAAGAGACTCTTTACCGCCAGGATTTCCGTTGTTACCAAATAGATAATTTTTTCTTTTAACAACATCAAATAAATTATTAACTGAAGCTTGTGTATTTACTACATTAGAAACATCAGTTATACTTGCATTAGTTGTTTTAAATAATGTTTTGTTTGAAACAGGAATTATTTTATTTTTAATATCTTGTTTAATATCTGGATTGCTTTCCGTGAATATTTTAAATGATGAATCTCCACCTAATATTCTACCACTGTTTTCATTTGATAAAAATGAGAATCCTGCGCCACCACTTACTGATGATTTTAATAATGCTTCGCAATCAGAGTCAAAAGCTTTTCCTAACAATGCACAATATAATCTAATTAAGTCTTCTGTAAACTCAATTTGTTTAAATAGTGTATCTAGTTGTACAGCATAAAGTTTTTCTAAAAATTCTGGAAATACTTGTATACCTTTATCTTGTTTTTGTTTTAATAAATTAGAAAATACTGAACTAGGTACTTTATTATATTGAGGAGACCTAATTTGTATATGTCCCTGAGAGTCAGCAAACACTTCTAAGTTTAATAGCTTAGCTGCTTCGGTGATAAACTGTGATACAGTATTAAACTGACTTTGAAAAAGTGAAAATTGATTTTGAAAGCTTTTTTCATAAGCCATTAAATCATAATCTTTATCAAAAGAGTCGTCTATGATAACAAGATTGATATCTTCGTTTGCCTTTACTTTCCATGATAATCTTTGAGTTAAGAAGTTAACCTTTTTTCTAAGCTCTTTTCTTAATTGCTTATTTTTTTCTAGGGATGTATTTGTGTTAATATAATTATCAGTATTAACAGAGATATCATCTCCAATTACAGATAAATAATTTTTTGGATCATTTATAATAGAGTTATAATCATTTTTTTCAATATCTGATATTTCTTTATCTAAATCAGTAATCTTTGATTTTAATTCAGATATTGTTTGGGCTAATTTGCTCTTGATGGTACTATTACCAACTACTGGGTTTTGGATATCTTCAAGTGCTAAAATTTTATCGCTAAAATCAGCTCTTTCATTTATTTTTTCTTGCAGTCTTTTATTAAAATTTAAAGCTGATGTTTGATTTGATATCATTCTAGATACATCCGCTTCATTTATAGATAGTTTCTTAAAAGGTGTGAAATTGCCATAAAGATAATTTCTCTTTTTTAAATTGTTTTCTAATGCTCTATAATAAGAGACTGAAGGATCTTCACCTGTCGTTGCATCTCTTTTATAAGTATCAAAATTAATAACTGTTTTATAATAGTTTATAAAATTATGTGGCTCACCAGTTATTAATAAAGATAATACATCAATAACGCTTTGTCCGGCAAATGGATCTTTAGTTGTTGAAACTGCTGAAGGTGAAGCCTCTAATAATTCTGTTGAATTATTAAATTGAACTAATGTACCAATGCCCTTTTTAAATTTATAAACGAATCCATCTGGATCATAAAATGTTCTAATCATATTAAGATTAGATTCTTTAGTATAATCTCTATTAAAATTTAATGAAGAGGGAATGGCTCCAGCTTCTGGACCCATCTTGTAAGATATAAAGTCTGAATTGTCAAGTAAGGCTTGATTTTCAGGGAGTAATTTTGGCTTATCATTTGTGATACCAAGAACAGTATCATATTTAATATCAAATGGAGTTAATGGATCATAAAAACTACCATTAAATACATCTATTGATGGCTTCATATTTACTTGACCAAGACCAAAGTAATAAGCATTATCTTTACCACCAATACTAACAGAATAAGATCCAGAACTTGAGCTATATGATCCACTAACTGAGTCAACAACACCAGAAAATATTTGAGGACCTGACGTTTGATTAACGAATGTTGAACGTAACATTGGCCATAGCCATGATGGGAAATCTGGGCCAACTATAATTGATTTTTCAACATCAAGATAGTTATTTGGTAAGAAACTATTTTTAATTAAGTCAACTGTGTTATTACCAAATTGCAAAAAGCTTAATGCATTAAAATTTGATTGAAGTCCTTTGCTTATTTTAGAATCTATTTCAGATTTAGAAGATGCATATATATGGACAGTGTCCATAGGATTGATAATATATTTGCCTTTGTACTGCAAAAATAATTCTTTTCTAATAGCATTTAAATTCTTATTATAAGATTTAACATTTTTATCAATAGAGTTAATGCTTGAAACTATAGTGGCGCAAGTTTCTATAATTGAAATAAATTTTAAAGCCTCGGTTTTTGTAAAAGCTTCTTTGGGATTTATGCCAAAGTTTGTTAAATCATTATGTTTATCATCTGATTCTAAAAATATAGGATCAATATCTGATATTTGTAATTTGAATTTAAAGTCAAAGTTAATTTCAAAAGCATTTACTACGGCTTTAACTGGTTTGCCAATAAAAGAATTTGGATTAATATAATAATTAATAGGAGAAGCGCCTCTATTAGCTCTCATTGAATTTAATTCAGATATTTTTTGATCTTTAATTAAATTTAATTGTTCTTGACCAATTTGTAATAGTGGACTTGTTCTAGTTGGTGTAAATGTATCTGATAACGCCTTTTCAATATCATAAGGCGTTATAAACATTAAATTATATGGATCAGAAAAGTTTACACTAAATGATCCTGAATTAAAACCTAAACCAAGGTTAGTGGATAGTGTTGTAAAATTTGTTAATTCAAAAACACCTGTACCTTGACCAAGTCTTGTATCATAAAGTTGATTATTAGATACATACCATTTAGATAAAATATTTTCTTTATTATAAGCTTGTACTTGTTTTAATTTATTTAATATTCCAATAAAAGATGATAGATCATTATTAGCAGATCCATTAATTGCAAACATATTATTTGCAGCATCTATAATTGTTGGAATTAAAGCTTCATGGATATAGCCCATTGTTACAGAAACTTTGTTTATCTTAACAAGCTTCTCAAAATTGGCTATTTGATTTATTTTATTTTGAAATAAATTTTTGGTGGCTCTTATTGTAAGCAGTTCTTCTTGTGAAGAAGCATCAGGTCTATAATTTTCTGCTAATGAGCTAAATGCTCTCTTTTTAATAACAACAGACGCAGATGGTTGTTGCATTAATATTTCTAAATCTCTTTGTTTAAAGTTAAATTGATTTAAGCTATAAAAACCAGCTTCTGTATATGATCTTTTTTCAGATTGATCAATTTTCTTTGAAAAATCTCCCAGTTTTCCAAATCTTTGAGGAGATCCATCTTTTTGAATTAAATCTAATGTTTCTAAACGATTATTACCAAGGAATTGTTTTTCAATCATTCCTCCTAAATTATTAAATACATTAGGTTTGCCATCTAAAAAACTCATATTACTTTAATCTTGTTTGAGGGTTATTACTTAATGGGGATATAACTCCACCAATTTGTCCAGATGCACTAACTTGAGTTGGTTTAACCATATCAGGATAAGTGCCATAAGACATTGGATTACCAAATGTATTTTCTGTACCCCAATTACTTGAACCGTCTTTCGCACTTTTTTGCCATGGAAATTCATTTACTCTATATCCACGTCTTTGTGTTGCGGTAAACTGAATATTATAATCAAACATTCCTAAATTTGAAACACTTTCTGTTATTCTAAAAGTATTAAAATAACCTCTAAATATCCAGCCATTATAATACATTTCTGTTGTAAAAGCTAAATTGGCTAATGATGGTATGTTTCTTGGTAATATAAATTGAGTATTATTGTTTAAACCTAAGGTACCACTAGCTAGCTCTCCAAAACCATTACCAGAAAACTTTTGAGTGATATAATTACCAATATTTTGTGCAGAATTTATAGAGCCCATAGTTAAGCCTAAATTATCAAAGACAAATTGTTCAGATCTATATATTTCATATAGAACATTAACTCCTTCAATACCAGATGAACCTGTAGTTCCATCAATATCAAGTGTAGTTAGTTCTTCTCCCCAATATTGTAAAACATAACCGCCCTTTGTTCTTTCTTTTTGTATAATTTTAGAATCTGAGTATCTTATATTTTGTGGATTAATATACATATTCACAATACCAATCTCAGGCACAAACCATGATATTGTTTTTCTTAATTTAGTACCATATCTTTCATTTTGAACTTTTGAAGATGGTAAGCCCGTATTATCTGCACTAGGAATGGCTCCAGTTTGCGCAAAATCTTGACCTGTTAATGATGCAGCTGAATTATATAGATCATTAACACCTTGTCCAACACCAGATAATATATTTCTTAAAGTCATTTTGCTATATTTAATGTCTTATTATTTTAAGACATAACCACTTGAACCAGTTTTTTTATTATCTTCTTCACCATTCATTGTCAAACCACAATTAATACAAATACCTTTTACATTAACATGCACATCTTGTGGTGGAGCTTGTCCAGGATTTGTGTTTGGTTGAAAACCAGTAGGTTGTTTATTTGAGTTGTCAATAATTTCAGGAGATACTAATGCCTTTTGTTTTGGCATTGAATTAATAGGCGGTAAAGATTTTTTAGGCGTTGGTTTAGGTGGTGATGGTTTAATTGAATCTTTTGTTTGAGCCATAACAGCATTAGCGCCCATTCCGGCTTGTGTTCCAGTTTGTGAAACAGTTACTGCATTATAATCTTCTATTGTAGGATTTTTTGTACCATATGACTTGGCGTAATCTTGCATTGTTGATTTTTGTTGATTATAAATTTGTTTATAATAAGGATTATCTGTGCCTATTTCTTTTTTAACAACATTCATTGCTTGAATATCTGAAGCTGTTGCTATTCTATCTAAGAAAACAATTGACGCATCTAGTGCTGAAGCATTTCTTTCTTGTATAGAATTACCTCTACTAATTTGCTCTGCCATTGCATCTTGGCCTGATTTAATTATGTTTCCAGTTTCTTTACTGAATGATGCACCTGTAGCCATTGCATCTAAAATTCTAGATGCTTCTTCATCGTTTTTAGCTAATCCACCAAACGCCCCGCTTTTAAGCATTGCTTGTTGTTTGAATCTTTGAGCTGCTAATTCTGGACTTTGTGAAGCCTCTTGTAAAGAAACAATCTTACCACCAATTTGTTTCTTAAGAGTTCCCTCAACCATTTTCATGACCTCGTCCATTTTACCTTCACGCATTAACTTTTCTATTTGAAAAGCTCCTTGAAGACCTCCTGGACCACCTGAACGGGCAGAAATAAAGGCCTTGGTGCCTATTTCTAAATTTTTAACATTATTGATCATTCCAGCTACTAAATCGCTAGATGCTTTGGCACTTAATCCTGTTTCTCTTAATGCTGGAACAAAACGAGCCATGGCTCTAGTGGCTGCTTCAGTATTATCGCCAATATATCTAAAATTAGTTGCGACTGTTTTTAATGTTGATTCGACATCAGTTAATCTAATTCCTAAAACATTACTTGTTTCAGAAATTAACGCTGTGAATTTAAGAGCCTTTTCTCCTGATAAACCAAGTTCGTCATATGCAGTTTTTAAATCATCAAGAATATCATTGAATGATCGACCAGAACCAGCAGCCAATCTTAATACAGCATCAAAATTATTAATGCCACCAGCAGCCACTATTGTTTGATCTAATGCGCCAGGTATTGTTTTGCCAAACATTGCAGCCATTTCTGCAAGTTTTTCTGGTAGTAATCCAGTTGTAATGGCAAGATTTTGTGTTAACGAAGCCATTTGCAAAAGACCAGTTTGTAATTTGGTCGAATCTACAGCTGCACCAGTAAAAGCTTTACCTAACTGACCGCTAGCTGCAGCTATTTGCATAAAAGCTGTTTCAGCTCGTCTTGCAGAATCGGCTTTTTCAGAAAATCTTTGTAATAAAGCAATTCCACTTGCTGCTGATTGTCCTAATATACTACCAAGCTTACCACCTGAAGCCTTTTCTAAAGCAGCGCCTAATCCTGGAACTACACCAATTAAATCTTGAATGGTACTTTTTGTATTTCCAAATCTACTCTTTAACTCAGACAGCTTTTCACTATAACCAGTAAAAGAAACTTGACCTTGGTCTAAATTTTTAGATAATCCTTTGAAAACATCACTTGATCCTATAACTGTTCCAAGACCTAAAAATGTATTTTTTAAACTATCAGCAGATATTCCTAATTTATTTAAAGATTCTTGACTTTCACCTGCAGAAAGAGATAATGAAGCTAAAGCATCTTTGCCTTTATTTAAAGATGTAATCAAGTTGCTTAATGATGCGGTAGACTCTTTTGCTTTTGCAATAAATGATTGATTAGACAAATTTAAATCATCTAACTCTTCTTTTGTAGCTTTGACAGATGTGCCTAATTTATCATAGCTTTGACTTACGCTTGGATCAACTGGTGTAATAGGTGGGTCAGCCATTATTTAATAACTCTTCTTTTTTTAGTAGGCATTAAGGTATTATTATCAATATCTTGCTCATTATATGCCTTAATTTTCTTCCAAGTTGATTCAAATTCTTCATCTGTAGAAGAGTATTTATCATCAGATAGCATTTGTTTGGCCGCTTCTGGATTTGTGAATGAGCCAACAAGAATTCCATGTTGTTTTAACAACTCATATTCTTCCTTTTGATCTTCAATCCAATTTGAATACATCCAATATTTTAATATTGGATTTAATTCATTTAATTGCTCTGAGTCAGGAAGACACTTTAAATATTTAGCCAGATACCATTTGAAACGGTGTTCTGGCTCGTTTATTATTTTTTTAAGTCTTCGAGAACCTCTTTAACGTCTTCGTCAGATTTTAAAGCATACTTCTTTTTGCTTTCATCAGTTAATTTTTGATATTCAGCATATAGAAGTATTAGAATATCTTCTTGAATATTTTCAATTTTATCTCTTAAATCTTCCAATGAACTGGCACCTAATACATCTTCAAAAGGTTCATCATTCACAGATTGAATTGCAAATAAAAGTGACTCGTTTCTAATTGCAAGTTGCATCTCAAATTCATTAACAACACCGGATGCGAGTTCTCTTCCAAATTTAAATAAATGTTTAAATTCTTTAGATTTAAGAGTTCTTAATGTAAACTTGATTCCATCAATATCAACATCTTTAGTTAGAGAACCAAATCCAGCCAAAAATTCTATTCTTTTAACTCTTTCTGGCGATAATCTATCCTTACCTTGTCTAGCTAATTTTGATAATCTAATTTGCTCTTCTAACTTGTAGGCATCTTCCTCTTCATCCTCAAATTCTTGATACTGAGATTGTTTAGGTTTGCCTGAATCTCCATTTATGTAAGATAAAGCAATTCTTGCTTGTTCTAATGGATTCATTTTAGAATTAGGTGATGGTGCAGGACGATCATCCACAGTAAATGTTTTAATAGCTTGGGGAAGGCTTGGTTTCTTTTTACGTAAAATTGGTGAATCTATATCTACCATAATAAATAACTCCTAATGTTATATATCAAAACATTAGGAGTTATAAGTTAATTAAATTTAAGCTATTAGAAAGGTAAGAATGTTTTCAATAGTCCTGGACCATCTAATGCACCACGACGCAAACCACGATCAGCTTCTCTTTCATATGCGTCAATTCCGAATGGTAAACCACGTTCACCACCTTGAGCAACGTTTGAATTATTTAGTGTGCTAAAGATATCTTCAGCTTCCCACTCCATGGTATCAGAGATTATAAAGTCTGAAGCTTTAAAGCCATAACTAATACCTTTAATCCAAACATTTTTAAGAATGGTGATAATTGCATTTTCACCATCACCATTATATTTATCTATGATTACTATATCAAATGGAAATCTTTGTGATTTAACATGAACGAAACCTCTTGAAAAAGCTTCAGCAACACGTAATCTATCAAAACGAATTCTTTCACATCTGCCAGATACTTTAGCGGAGCTTCTTGGAGCAGAGTCAATCTGTCCATCAGTTCCTACTTCTGAAATAAATGTAACATCGCGACTTTCATTTATTGATAAATCTTGAACCGCGCCAATTGGATTGGGTCCAACCATTAACACAATTTGTGTTGAAAGAGCAATTCCAGTACGATTTGATCCATCTGGACGAGTAAGTATTGAACCTGTTTGTGGGTAAGTTGCCATTTATAGTAAACCTTATTTAATATTCTTTAATTATAGTAGGCCAATTGAAACTTTAATGTAAATATAATTTACAGGATATACTGGCTGTACTCTTGCGACTATATTCCATTGACGAGGATCTACATCATCACGTTTCACGATAATATCACGGAAGTCTGTGATAAGTTTTTGTGAAATGAATGAGGTAAATAGTGAGTTGGCTCTTCCTGATAATGCATTTTGTGTATTATCGTCTTCTGGTATACCAATAAATCCTTCAAATCCGGTACGTAAAGATTTGGCAATTCTATCACGAATAAACACGATAGAGATTTCTTCTTCTTCAGCGAATCCTGAATTTGTAGTTGTACGTCCCCAGATAACTTTGCCACCACCAGCAACTGGTTGTAATACTGTAGCTCCAGCAAACGCTAGATCTGATAGTGTATTTGGCGCAAGTTTCTTTGTATTTGATATTGTGAATCCAGCCAATACTTTATTGGTTAGTGGAACCGCAATGTTTGGTTGTGAGGCACACCAGCCAGCAGCCGCGGCAGCAATATAGAAACCATCGATAGTTGCATTACTTGTGCCAACCTGAGTAATTATCTCATCTGGCCAGAAGTATACACAACGGAATGTATCTCCAAAGTTATCAGAAATTTTGTAATTAGTAATATCTTCTGTATTACCTGCAAGAATTTCAGCAATTGAATCTCCTTGAATTCCTTCTAAGATACCAACATCTTCAACAGCGGCAGTTGAATTACCAATTAAGTTGTCTGGAGTTAATCCACTGATAGCGCCAGTGAATAATACACGTTCTTTTTTATTACGAATATTACTCATAACTCTACAATGAGCTAAAGTATTTTGAAAAACAGCCGAGAACATGTTATTTGGTAGTGGAACTACGATATCACACTCAACAGTTTCTAAAGTTTCTAGAGCAGTAACCCAACCAGCATCATAGAATAGTGCATCTTTATCTGTTACCAATGTAACTCTTAAAGTATTGTTATTTGGAACTATATTATGATTTATAACGATAAAGTTGCTATTTTCAGATGAATCAATTACTTCAAACTTGACATCTGCTTCACTTAAGAATGTTTTAGCAATTGTAAGTTCATTTGGGCCTGAGCTATAATTGGTAATACGATATTTACCTTTATTTGCTCCAGCAGTAATTTCAAGTCTATAAGCATTATTGATAATTGTTGGACCTGAAACTAAGTTAAAGTTTATACCAGCTGAGGTAAATGTTGCTGTAGCAGAACCACCAATTGCAGTTAATACACCATCAGCTCCAGTTGTACTGGCAACTACAGTTCCATCTAGAGTATTAATAACTCTAAAAGCCACTGAAGATCCATTGGTAAAATCAGCAAATGGAGGGCTTGCATTAGTTTCAACTGTTAGCGCGCCACCAGATACTCCAGTAATATCAAAGGTTCCTGCATTAATTGCATTAGCTGGGTCTTCTATACGAATTTGTTTACCAACATAATCACTTGTAAAAGTAATTGATGTACTTGAGAATGTACAAGTATCTGATACAGTTTGGCTAGCATTGATATAGCCATCAATTTGATAGTTAATTACTGAAGCTTTTGAAACTACTGAGTAACTATATGCATATCCAGAAGGTGGGTTTGTATCGCTAAATATAAATTGTGAAGAAGTTGGATTGCCAACCGTATCTATTGTATAGAAATCATATTTATTTGGTACTAATTGAGTTTCTACACCAGTTGTTGGATCAGTTACAAAGAAATGAATATCACTATTAATATCTGGTGTAATTCCAGGAGGTAATGGTAGAATGAACTCATAACCATCTGTAGATGTGGCATTAATGTCAAACAAATCAAATGATTGTCTACGTGGTAATGGAGGTGGGACTTGAAGTGTAATTACAGCTGGAGCTTGATTTGAGAAAGCTAATTGACAGCCAAGAGATAGTGTATTGTCAGCGGAAACAACGCCGTGATTTAATTGGGCGTCATTCATGTTGTTTATTGTTATTGGTGAATTAATATCTGATTCAGCTATATAAGTAGCGGTTAATGTATCACCTTGTTTTAATACGCCACCATAAACTTTGACGGTGAATGAGTCGCCTGGTCTAAATGGTGAGGTTGATGAAGGATAACCAGTTTCACCAATAGAGAAAGTTAAAATACCATTGGTATTAAGTGTGCTATTAGCCATCCAAAGAACTGGATTGCCATAACCATCTAGAACGTTTCCAGATACAGATCCAAAGGCTAAGAATTTAGCAGTTCCAGCAATTGGGCTTCCGCCAGAATCTTTAGCTACATCAATACATTTAATTGTCCAAGTTTCGGTTGGAGCATTTGTGCTTGATAATACAAGATTTGAAATGGTTCCTTGGCCAACATTTGTTACGCCAGCAGTATAGAATGATCCACCTAAATCAACTAATCTTGAGGTTTGTAATTCAATTTTGCCAGTATCTGGATCAACTCTATAATCATATAGATTTGAAAATGAACCTGAGGTGATAGCAGCTTCTAAACCAGTTAATGGGATATTGTTTTTATAAAGAGTTGTTCTTCCTTGGATAATTGGAGCAAGAGAAAGTAAGAAATGTCTTCCATCCGCACCAATAGTTGAAGAGTATGATGAATTTAGGCCATCAGCACCATTTCCAAGAGCAGAGGCAACGATTGTTTCAGGGCGTTCACCTAAACCAATTATTGCAGGAACTCTAATTCCTTGAGGTATACTGGCACCCCTAGATAGGGTCTCTACGCTTGTAAAAATTCCTGGTAAAACATTTCCAGCTCCTGGGATATTTGGACTCATTTATTTTAGTTTCCTATTTTCTTATAAGATAAGTTTTTATTAGCTTTTGTTAAACAAAAAGCAGAAAATATTATATTACGCTCTATACAGATAGCAAATATTTCCATACTTTACAGTCCCGAATTAAAATTAAATTGAATATTTTCGGGATCATAAGGATAAACGGCATTTATAAATGATGTAATTACAGAATTTTGAGTGTAAATTGTCATATTTGGTGAAATTGGATAATTTGGATCATCTGTTCTACCAATTTCTATTGCAAAATTAATAACTTCTACTATATTACCTACAGGTATTTGTCTTCGCCACTCAGATCTTATTTCTAAATTAACAGAAGCTTTATGTATTAGATCATTTCTATCTGAATCTTGACTAATATTAGATACAGATACATCCATAATACTTATACCGCTTTTTATTAAAGAATCATGTGCGATATCTGAAAATAACATACCAATAAGTTCTGTAAGCTCATCTCTTGCCCTTTGACCTCTTGACATAATATCAATTTGAATAGTTCCAGACCAACTTCCAGCAAATAAAAAATATTTAGGATATCTAAAATGTTTTACTTGATAGCCATCAAGATCTACAGCATAATAATCCCATTGAACGTTTGATCTTTCTCTATTAAAAGAAATTGGTTTATATTTAGATCCTGTAAATCTTACAATTATAGCTGGATAAAAAGAAACGTCCGTACTAAAGGCTTCACCAATAAATAATCTAGTGGTTGAGCTGTCATTTGGTATTCCGGCGTCTATATTTAATCCGGTAACATCAACTCGTTTTGGAAATCCCCAATCATCTGGAACATAACGATAATAATTATCATCTTTGAAAAAATCTCGTAATGTTCTAATAATAACTTCTTTTGGATAAGAAATCATGCCATTTTGAACAATATGATGACTATTATATAATTCGGATCTGAAAAAATTGTTAGTGACCATCTATACTGAATAACTCCAAGTTAAAGCATTAGAGGTTCCGAGGTTCAAAAGTTTTTCTTCAAGCATTTGATTGCCTCATAGGCGCTTCAGTATCACCATTACCACCGATCTTTTTCTCGGTAGCAGAGATCAGGTTCAATGACTTTGCGATATTAAAACTCGCATTGACATCGGCATGACCAGTGTGATTACAATTTGCACACTTAAATTTTTTACCATTACGTTTTCCAAGATGACCACATCTACTACAGTTCTGACTGGTGTAGGCTGGATCAATATATTGTATTGGAATACCTGCAAGTAGAGCTTTATAGGCGATCATAGTGCCTAATTGATAATAACTCCAAGAGTTCAAGGTATAACGAAATGTTTTGTTGTTTTTCTTATTATTACGAATACCAGTTAGTTTTTCTAACTTAATACCGCAGTTGTTATCTTTAGCAAACTGAACAATTTGTTTGCTAATTTTATGATTGATATCCTTTACTTTTCTGGTTTCTTTTCCTTTAGTTTCTTTCAACTTCTTATATAATCTCTGCTTCTGCAAACTATTTCTTAATGCCTTATACTTCTTATGTATATGTGGAGCTTGCTTACCAAGTTTAATAACTTTACCACTAATAGGTTCAGCAGCTACTGCACAATGAGAAGTGGCATTTAGATCAACACCAATGAATTTATTAGTATCTAATTGTTTTGTATTAGATTTGCTAAATGCTATATAAGCATAAGTTGCATCTAATTCTATCTGATATACTTTAGTTATCTGATGCTTGCTTTCATTAGTTAGCATTAGTTTTAATGGAACTATTCTAATTTGATTGCCATCAATTTTAACTGATTGATTTGGTGCTACTAACTTAATCTTTTCCTCATTAATTGACTTACATTTCTTATTCTTGCCATATTTACGAAGCACTTGATTGCTAATTGCAGATGGTAGTCCAATATGAGAAACATTAGTTGAAGAGAGTTTAGATCTATTTTTAACAGCATAGTTAGCTACCAAAACAGCTTTTTTTAACTCTTCGGTTAGATCGGCATGATGTTTAATTTTAACTACTAGAATGCTATCAGACATTTTTTTAATCTTGTATAGTAAAATACTTGTTTATTGATTACCACCACAAAAATTGTAAGGCTGATCAGCAGATCATCCAAAAAAAACAGTAAGATGCTCGAAAATGCAAAAATTGATGGGGAGTTGACACGGAAAAATTGAGTGCCTATTATACACACGCGCGCGAGCGTGCGCGGTAGGAATGCGGTCTCCGAAAATAAAAAAGACAAGATGGAAAACATGGAACGAAATCTTAAAACAGTAGAAGATGAGATTATTCATTATTTTAATAATGATTTTTATGGAGATTTGCCTGCTATTTTTGAACTTATTAATAACCCAAATAATTATAATCATAAAATTAAAATTACAGATTTAATTGATTACAAAATAAAAAAAGTAACTCATATTAATGATAATATTTCTAATCCAGTAATAATTGAATTAATATTAATTATAGACTCATATGACGTTCCATACAATCATTCATTTGGAGTATATAATAATTATATAATTAATAATTATAAAATAAAAAATGAAAACCAAATAAGAATTTTTATACAAAATAAAAAAGAATTCCCGCAAGATAGTGTGTCTTTTGACAAAAATAAATTACAAAAACTTCTGTTAACAATGAAATAAAGGAAAAACAATGAAAAACTTAATTACAATTTGTGTATTTTTAACTCTAACTGCTTGCTCAGGAACTGATTTTCAAGTTGCGCCTCCGCCACCTGAGGATACTGGAAATGAAGCAGTAGAATCAGGAAGCGAAATTTCAAATGATTCAGAGGTAAAAGATTTTGGCGTTAAAGACTCAAATGTAGCTGATTCTAATGATGTCAGTGATACGCCTGTGGACACTAAAGAAATTGATGTATGTGGAAGTAAATATTCTTGCTCTAAACAAGATGATTATGCTTGTTTAAATATGAAAGGTAATCCAGCATCAGCAATTTATGATGGAAATTGTGGATTTCTTGATAACTACTATACAATTAAAAAAACTGTTGCAGTTTCAGAAGATCATTGTAGTAAAATTCCAGTTACACCAGCCCATAAATGTATTTGTGATGATGGTTGTAATCATATGGATGTATTTTTTGTTGTAGATAAAGACGCTCCACCTGAGCCTGGTATGCCAACAACAACATTAGGTAAATTAAAATGCGACGCTTTTGCCTCAACATGGGGCAAAGATAAATGTAAATTCTATTAAACCCAACGATATTTAATTCTTATTGGAGAAACTTGCCATTGAGCATTAGTTCCCCTAAAACCGATGCTTAAATTAAGCATTATTGGTTGTTCTGTGTCTGTATAATATTTGTTTGATGAAGGTTTAACAAACAAATAATTAGTATTATTATAATATGTAGCTATTCCTGGAATAGCTACAGTTATTTGAGAAGTATCATTTACAGATCCATCACTAATTGAATTAGTTTTAACATCTAAAATGCTAGTTGAACTAGGTGGAACACCATATGGATTAGATCCAATTGAATATGTACCTAAACCAAGTCTTCCTTTTCTTATTTCCATATAAAAAATATTAAATGCATTAGTATAATCACCATCTGTGCTGCTTAATGCATTAAACCCTAAATAACCATCAAGAACTTGTACATTTTTTGGTAAAATATTACTTAAATTATAATATTTTCTAAAAGCTTTTTTAACATCTGTAGTGTCTACAAAAGTTACATATGTTCCAGTAGCTGAATTTGATCTAGAAACATCATATCCCACGCCTTTATATAAAGTTGTATCTCCAGTAATAGATCCTGCACTTGGATCTAAATATCCATCAGATTCACCAATATCTAAGAATTGAATCTTTGTTTGATTTATATTCTTTTCATATGTAAAGTTTTCTGGAATTTCTAAACAAACTTGTTCATTTGAACCATCTGTTGTATATTGATCAAATAAATTGTTTACTATAGTCCCTTGAGGATTTGTGGTAGTTCCGTCAGGATGAGAGAATCTTATGTAAGCAAAGATATTGCTTGATTGACGATAAATAGAGTTCCCATTTATTAATGTATAAACTCCACCAAATCTAATACCATGTGTAGTGCTTGAATTATTAATTAAGCCAGTAATTTTGTTATTTAATATTTGTCCTGAGCTTAAGAATAATATTCCGCCAACACCATAAGTATAAGTGGTTACTGCACCAGCACTTGTTTTAACAGTATTATATTCAAGCGAGTTTTCGCTTACAATAACATTTGAATTGCTGCCTTTGCTGCTATTCAAATTAGCATAGATGTAAATGCCATAATCTGCTGTTCCACCATAATTAGCTAGAACTGTAGTATCATAAGCATTCAAGAAATTCTTGCTGACCTTAATTGATTCAAGTATTCCACCTGAAGCAGAAATATGAATCCAATTACAATGATTTCCTTCAATTAAAATATTGCCTTGAGCATATTCTGAATTGGTATCAGCTAAGAATAGTTGTCCTGTTGAATCACAATTATAAATATAATGACAAGAATTATGCTTTATGGTTAATGATGAGTTCATTTCATCATGTCCATAAACTAATCCAAGACTTCCAACGCCTCTAGATACAAAGTAAGCGATGGCACCACATTTGTTCCCAGAAATTTCTGTATCGATACAGTTTAAACCTGGGCTTTTTTCTTGAGAAGAACTTGTAACAGAAGTTAATGCAATTATTTGTCTAGCATCACACCAGTTATCTTTAACTTTAAAGTTAATTAAAGCCGGTCTGTTATTATAAGTAGTAACGCTTGGAGTTGTTGTATTAACAACAGCAACCGCTGATTTCAAATCAATAATTAATCCACCAGAAGTGGCATTATTCATAAATTGATTATTTGAAATATCAACATTTTTAACAAATGCACTTACTTCACTTAATTCTATATTTACAAATGGATTACGTTGATAGCCATCTGTTGATGGCGTGTATGTAAAGCTGCAATCTCTAATATTAAAGTTGCTTAATAGTCTAGAAGCTGTAACATTTGAGTAAATTAAACCAGCTCCACTTGAAATCAAGTTGCTACTTGGGTTTGTAATATATTTGTAAATAAATTTACAGTTTTTAAATGAAATATTGTTTGCATTATCAAGAGCTATGCCAGTTTGCGTTACTGAAGCGGCTTCAAATACACAGTTTTCAAAACTTACTGTATCGCTGTCTTGAATAACAAAAAACAAACTACCATTTAGATTAAACTTAATGTTTTTAAATCTAACATTGCTTCCAATTGTTAAATTGGTGTCAACATTTATTTGAGTATAGCCATCACCTTCAAATAAAACCTCTCTATTTGCATATGAAAGACTTAATGCTGAAGAAATAGAGTGAGTTCCTCTAACTAAAATGATGTTATTATAGTTTTGATTATATTTTAACCAGTTATTTACAGTGGTAAAGTTTTTAAATCCACCACCAGCAAGGGAATCAGTTAAAGATTGTGAAACTTGAGTGTCTAGGTCATTGCCAAACTTACGAACATCTCTTGTAGTAACTGTAATGGCTGTTGATAAGCCAGTTCCAGTAACATTTGATATTACCAAGTATAATAGTGTTAAATCTTTTCTTAAATTTACTAATTCGCTAAAAGTTGTAGACTCTAAATAATATGTTTGGCTGTTTTTTGGATTTATAACTGTAAATATTCTAGATTCTACCGTTGGAACAGTTAAACTAGAGTCTGTATTTTTTAATGGAATTACTTGTAATTCACTTTTGTTATTTATACAGATAGCCCAGATTATATTTACATATTCAACGCTTGAATATAGTTCTCTTACAATTGGAATATCAACATAGTTATTATTTGATGATATAAATTTACCATCAACAACAGCTAGACCACCAGTTAATGAAATTTTATTTGAAGAAGTTGATACATAATCAAATCCTCTCATTACAGAGTTTTGATGTAAGTATTTTTCACCAGCATTAATAAAATCTAACGCTGAAGTTGTTAAATTCTTCTCTGAAGTGTTTCCAAAAGTTCTTTTATCTTGAGAAAACTTAAATTCTTTTGTGAAATCATTTAATTGACCTGAGCCAATGCGCATTTGCTGGCCCTCAGTATCAATTGGCTTAAATACTTGTATATCTAAGTTTTTATTTGTGAATGATGCTATTGAGTCATCAATATTAAACTTAAAGTCAATAAAATCAACAGTTGTTTCGTCATAGAAGCGAACAACATCGCCTTTTCTTCCAGAAGTTATTGGGCCAGAATTAGAGTATACAGAGCCATCATATCTACAAAGATATCCATCATATAATCCAGTGGTATCTGAGTAATTAGATATATGAAGTGTTAACTTGCTAAAATTATTAGCAAATTTATATCCTTTTAGTTTTGAAGATCCAGAAACAATATTTATTTTTGATATTTCGCCATTATCGCAATACAATTGTACTGGAGTTGATGTACCACCAGATATTGTATAGAAACGTAGTTTTTCATGACTAAAGGTTGATCCATCTTGGTCAACATAAAACTCATGATAACGTTTAAAATTAGTAGCTACATATCCGTCTGTAATATTTTGATTATCAACACCAATTGAGTCATCATTGAAATAAAGTCTAACTGTTCCACTCGCTGATGAGGCATATGGACTAGCTCCAGCACCATGAATAGCGTCATATACAGTTATTGTTGTGGTTGGTGTTCCTGGAGAGCAGCAAGGATCAAATACTACGCTTTTAATTATGAATCGACCATAATCAATTGGATTATAAGAAGAATCTGTTACGGCAACATTTGGTAATACAACTAAAGTTTTTCCTGAAGCTAATTTGGTATTATCAAGTAATGCGCTTACTTGATAAGTTGCTTCTACAGTTGAAGATGTTAAAGTTCTTGAAATTATGCTAGCAGCCCAATAACCATCACCATAAGTATCTAATACTTGAGAAGTATGGAAATTTAATTTATCTCTTTCTACACCATTAACATAAAAGTAATTTCTGCTTAATGGCACAAATATTTTTGTTGGAACTAAAGCTTTTTCGGTTGTAGAAAAAGATATAGCATATGGCGGAGAAGCTAAGTTAGCGCCATTATCACCAAAACCAAGAGCATCTTGAGATGTAATTGGATCAACGACATTGTTTGGATATGTTGAAGCAGTTAATCCAGAATCGTAGGTGCCAGAACTATTTATAATACCTGACATTATAGCAAATGACGCATTTTGATAATGGTCAGCTAACATCATTCCAAATTCACCATTATAAGAGAAAGCAACGAATCTTAAATTAAATCCAGCTGTGTGAATTTTTTTATTTGTCTCTTCAACAATTGATTCTAAAGAATATTTGCCTGGTGTAGCTCCAGCATTACCAGAAATATCAATTGCTGGCAAATTAATAGTCTTGTTGCTTGGATTTCCATCCGGGAAAAGTTGTAAATATAAATTATAATGTGTTGAATCTATTTTTGTTGGATCAAAGCCAATGCCCAAAGCAACAGCACCTCTTGGATTGGCAGCTATTACACTTGGATATGAATTAAAAGAATTATTAACAACAGATGTATTTAATACACCATATTTGTTTTCATTATATAAAGCCCTATCAATTCTAGCGATACCAGCAGTAGTAGCCAGTAAATTTTTACCATTTATTCTAACAAGATATCTTTTAGATATAGTTGGTGATGTTATTTGTTTAATATTGTCAATTATAAATTGTACAGTTACAGTTCCATAATTGATAGTTAAAATGTCGCCAGGTTTAACTGTACAAAATTGAGAATCAAATATGTTAGTTGAATTATCAGCAGGGAAAAATTCAATAACATCATCGCCATTAAAAATGTCATCTTTAGGAGATGTTACACCACCAGCTAACAAATAGCTTGTTACAGGTGTAACTGGAACTAAGTTTTGACCATAGCCATCAGAAGTAAGTGTAGATAATCTAGATGTTCTTGGTATACCATTAGAAAATAAGTTTTGAAATCTATTTCCAACAGTAAACAAATTAGAATTATCTAAATACTCTAAAATATCTTGAGCATTATCATAAATTTGTGGAATAGTTGTAAAATTACTTGTATTAACTTCTATGCCTGAGGCAACGTGAGCAAAGTTAGCTGATGGAACTGTTCCAGTAGTTGTACCATCATTTTTTTCATGTGTAACTAAATCAGTATTAATATCACTTAATAAAGTATTTAAATTTGTAGTTGTTCTGCTTAATCCATTTTTGTTTAGATAAGCGGTTCCAGTATCAATGTCAATATGAGATAATTTATGACGATAATCTGTTCCAGCAATGTGTGGATTAACTTTAATACCAACAGTAGAAATAAAACCATTAACAACAGTAATAGCTGAATCCAATGCAGTTATTAGGTCATAAAGAGCTTGTGTAGAATAAGTTAATGTTATTTTGGATTCTTGAATTGCTGCATCGGCTGCAATTTGATTATCTCTAATAGGTAAAGCAATTAAACCTAAAGATACTAATACAGACGTTTTAGGAGTGCCATCTGGCTCTAAGAAAGTTTCAAGTCTTTCTGCAATGGAGTTTTTACTTCCTTGAGCATCTATTCCAATATTTTCTTCAATATTGAACGTAGCATCACGTAATGCATTTATAGCTTCAGCGCCAATTTCAACTATGTTGTTTGTTACTAATGGAAGCTCTACATCTGTATCTAGTTCTGTAGGAAAATTACTCATTATTTTTTATATAACTTTATTCAATTTTATCTTTATCACTTAATTTAGCGTTAAGCATTGCTTTCGCAATTCTTACAACACCAGTAGACGCCATGCCTGCTAAAATGCCAAAAAACGCTCTACTTGTTGGAGATGTAAATTCTGATGGATATGGATATCCTTTAACTAATAATCCTATAAATAAACCCAATAAAACGGGGACTATTGATAAGATAATATCTTGAAAAGCTGATTTTTTTTCTCCAAATAATGTTGGATATTTCAAATTAGCCAAATCTATTAATCTTTTAACTAAAAAAGTTAATCCAGCAATGCCTAGAGCAAATAAAATAAAGCTCATACTCATTAATTGAGTTAATGCATTTTCCATATCTAATTCTCCTTTTAAAATAAGGAAAAATGCCTGTAATTTATTATGATAATGTTAATGTGGCAAAATTATGCAACATTCCATTTCCAGTAGTGAATCTTCTAGTGGTAACAGCATTATATCCAGTTTCACACCCTCTAACTGGCAATTGAACTGTGGTATAATCACCATCTCCAATATTTACATCTCCAACAAGTTCAATTTCAGTATTATAACAATCATTACTAATAATTGTCGCTTTAATTCCGGCTTGAGTTGCTGTTGATTCACTATTCCATATATAAATAGCTGGATTTAATCCTGCACTTATTTGATTTCCTGTAATAACTAATCCGCCAGAATTATTCCAATCAGCACCTCTAAAATAAACTCCGTTAGTTGCGGCATAAATTTTATTTCCAAGTATTTGAACACTGCCAAATTGTTTACTTGCAGAATCACTACCATTCATACTTATGAATACACCATAACTTGCAACACTGCTACTATTAATATAGTTATTTGAAATATTCAAAGTAGTTATGTTTTTAGCAGATGTAGCAACATATGCTATTCCAGCTGTAGCAAAATCTTCTAAAATAGAATTGCTTATTGTTACTTTATCTGTAAAAGCAACATTTGTTTTAAATTGAACACATCTTGCTGTAGATGATGTTGTATTATATTTAAATCTTCTAACTATTAGCCCGTCAAAAGTTAGCGGATGTGTGCTAACAATTCCTGATGGATCTTGTACTTTTTGATTTATTTCTAGAATAGTATTACCACCCCAATCACTTGCATCGGCTGAAGTTGTGCCCTCTATTGTTAGATCTTTTATTGTTCCACCACCATTAATATAAACACGTTTTAATGGAGCTGTGTCTGGACCAGCAGTAACATAATCTTTTAATTTAACATTGTTAATATCAATATATTTAGCATCAACAAATAAATCTCCAGTTGTTGATAATTGAGTTAAATACTGCATATTGATATTTTCAATATTAACTTCATTTGCTATTAAATTCATAAACCCAGGTGTATCTGGACTAGAATAAGAGTAAAAATAGTCAGTGTCAATTGGTATAATGTCACCATGCGTTGATGCTGTTGGACCACTAAAACCAATTTTAGTATTTTTAATTGAAATTTTAGAAGGATAGTTATTTGTAAAATTTGAAAGAACTATATTAAATGGTGTTAATGTGTGAGATTGTCCAGCATCTACTAAAAATTGCCCACCATTGATTTCAAAGAAATCAAGTCTAACATATGGATCTGTTGATGTTCCACCATAATCTACACCATTATTTGTTGGTATAACATGGAATAATGAACAAGTAACCCCAGATGTAAATGTATCACAGTCTATAAAATGGATATCATTTAATTTAATACTTGGATTAAACGAGCTAGTTGATATAACTAATCCATTACTTAACTCTAATACTCCACAGTTATTAACGAATGCACTACCAGATGCAGCTCCGGCAGTTAATAAGAAACCGCATCTATTAAAATAAATATGTTGTAAATTAGTTTGATAAGAACCCGCAGATAAAGCTGTTATTTTAACTGCTGATTTTCCACCTAAACAAATAAACTGAGTATCATCTATGATGTAACCAGTTTGAGTGTCAGTATTACCTGAAACACCAATAATTAAAGCATTATATCCATCAGATACAATTTTTGAATTCTTAATATATAAAGTATTTTTACTTCTTGCATAATCTGTCGTATATCCATTATTTGTTTGAATATTAACTAGATCAAAAGTTAAATCTTCACAATTTAATTGTGAATTATCAACATATATTTGAGATAAGCTACCAGAGGTGTTTTTAACTTGTAAGTTTTTTAATGAAACAGCAGAGTAACCATCAATATTCATTATATTGATAGCTGTTGACACTTGAATAATGCTTTTATCTATTCCTTCTCCAATAAACTCAAAATTACAATCTGTTGGAACAGATAATGCTGAAGATAATGTATAAGTTCCTTGTTTAACATAAATTACGCCTCCATCTAGTGGTGTTAATGCTGTAATCGCACTAGCTAAAGCAGTATTACCATTAAAATCGCCATATGAATTAGATCCATTTCCTACAGAAACTGTAGGACGTCCATTTATAGATTTTAAAAGTGTATTTGTATCAGAAGCAGTTTCTGCAACTCTTACACCATAATCTCCATCTGTAGAAGTATCAGAGGTTAAACGTATTTTATTAATACTATGATTTAAAGTGTTTGAGTCAGCAAACTCAATTGTAGTTGTATTAATCGAATTTTGAGAAATATCAAAATATAAATTAGCAATAGTGCCTAAATAATGAACTAACTCATTAGATACGAATGGTCCAGATTTATTGATGCCACCAAAGTTATTAGTTATTTTAACTCTGGGGAATCCTGATGCAGTTAAACCTGAAGTTTGGAATAATGGTATATAGACTAATCCTTGGGCATATCCAACATCATTGCCATAAATATAATTATGTGAAATATCAGCATTGCAAGCATTAAACCTAAAAAAGATATTGTTTGGATAATCATTTACTATTGCACTGCTGTTTAAATAACCATAAACTCTAACTTTGTTATTAGTAACAAATAGATAATCTTGACTTGCTGTAGTTACAGTTCCAGATGTTGTAGTTACAAACTTAATGGCTTGAGAGAATCCATCAATAAAACAATTATCAACAGATAAAATTGTTCCTGTTGAAACTGGAAGCGTTCCATCTACACCTATTGGCATAGAAGTTACAGCAGTTAATGTTGAAGGCGAGGCATATTGAACTCTACCAATAAATGTAACTTTTTCGCAAAATAAATAGCTTCCTGGCTCTTGAATAACTAAAGGATTAACTTCAGTAATATTAATTGGCAATTTATAATCTGTATCACCTAAATACTTAGGTTCAGGGAAATTATCGCAAATAGTTATGTTTTCTAGGCCTGTCCATTTTGAAAATACAAACGGATTAGCGTTTTCAATAGATTTATCTGCTGTTCTTGTAGAATCTGCCTTTATTCTAAATAAAGGAGTTGGTGTGGACATTTGGTTAACAATTTTTGTACCATATCCTTCACCTTGAATGATTATTCCAGCAGGAACGTTAACTGTAGAGTTAAATTTATAGGTTCCAGCTTTGATTATGATAATTCCACCAAGTCTAATTTGGAAATATAATGGATTAGTTGAGTTATTTAAAATATCGTTTAGATAATCTGAAAAATAAGGAACATATCCGTCATATGGAGATGATGGACTAGTTAAACTATTAACCCAAGTATCATATCCGTCACCAACAACAGTAACTCTATATGAAGTTAAAGAAGTCTTCAAAGCAGTCAAAGCTTGCTGAACGGTTGTTGATGTTGCAGAATCAATTACAAGATTTGGGTTTAAATCTGTTTGAGTTGCATCATGTCTAAAATCAGCCCCAGTTATATGATTTTCAAAATCATAACGATTAGTAGCTAATTTTTGATTTGGCTTAGTTTTATCAAAGGTTACCATTGTCAAAAATAATGCGAATTTAATAGCGTTATAAGTTTATTGTTGCATATTTTTTTATATTTGTGATGCCAACTGAAGATTATGACCTTTCTTTTTTTCATAATTCGGAGAATAATTCTGAAGAAGACGAAAGCAATCCAAATGAAAAAGAAAAACCTGAAGAAATTCTTAAAAAAGAGTTTCAAGGATATAAATGTCCAATTCATGACAATTATATAAACACTGGTGCGTTTTCTCCAGGCGTAGCAACAGATGCTAAACACAAATCTGGTCATGATGGCATAGATTTAATGGCTCCAAAAGGAACTCCTGTATATCCAATAGCTCCAGGAGTTGTTATAGCTGCTGGATCTAATGCAATGGGTGGCAATACTGTAAATACTAGCCATGAAGATGGTAAAGTAAAAGCGTATTATGCTCACATGGATGGGGTGTCAGTTAAAAAAGGCGATCTTGTTGATTATGATACAGTTATAGGGCATGTATCTAATTCTGGTAATGCAAAAGGTACTTGTCCCCACTTACATTTACAAGTTTGGCGTGGTGGCAGCTTAATTAATCCAAGCTCACTGTTTCCTGTGAAATCTTACAACAAAAAAGAAGTAGATTTTGCCACCAAAAACAAATGTGAGATAAAAGAAGCTAGTTTATTAGGTTTAATAAACAAATATAGTGAAAATATAAATAAATTTAGTTTTAATACTATAGAATATGCTTTTACTGAATGGTTTAAAAAAACGGTAGAGTTTATTTATAATGATATTGTTTTTAAAAAAGCTATTAAAGATGGGGAGGTTCAAAACTTTTTTGACCTAAAGTCTAAACTAAGAACAAATAACGAAAACGAATATAAATTTGTGTTTTCGTATAATGATTTAAAAATTGAAGTGGTTTTCAAAGTTGATATTGACGCTCATGATGTAAATGGTCTTATTAAAAATGATAAAATGACTTTTATAATTGCTATACCATTTTTCTTAATTAGAAGTCAATGGAATTATAGCAGTTCTTTTTTTAATGTAGTAAATAAGTTTATTGAAAGTGGCTCAGTCTTCAGGGAATTAAATTTAACATCTAAATTTATTGACACTCAACCTAAGTTAAAAGCAAAAAAAGATGCTATCTTAGAAAAAATGGAAAACCAAATTTTAGTAGTTTATGATGACATTAATAAAGTTTCAGATAGTGATCATTTAAGAGATTTTGTTAACCAAGAACTACGTCATAGACGTATAAAATTAACATTTGATGATTTATATGAAATCCCTAAAAAAATAGAAAAAATACAATCTAATGATATGCTTTCTTTTAAAGAAAAAGTAGAAATGTTAGAAACACTTTTGTCTCAAGAAGAAAAAATTAAAAAAATTATTGTTAGATATGAGAAAATTAATAATGAAGAATATGAAGGCGAGTTAACAAAGCTTAGATCTATTAATTTAGAAAAGCCTTTATTTCATAATTTTTTTATAAGTACTTATAAAAGTATAAAACAAATGCTTTCCTCATTAAGAGATGAAAAAAATACACAAGGATCTAGATTAATTCAAATATATAGGGGACCAAAAGGATTTGAAACATTAAAAAGAGATTTATATGAAAAATTCTTTAGAGCAATGGAACATTTTGATCCTCAATATATAGGTGAGTTGGATAACATTCCGGAAAAACAAGTTGATCTTTTGAAAAAAAATATTACAAAAAAAGGACTAAGAACAATTTCTAGAATGTTAGATATCTTTAAAGAGAATAATCCTGACTTTTTCTATAAGCCAGATCCTGATAAAAAACGTCAAGAAAAAATAGATAACTATGATCCAATGAAATTAGATGGTTGGCCATCCTCGCAAATTGAACCAACTCCTTTAGAAGATTATGAATTTTAACAAAGCTCCAATAAACCAATAACCTTAAAAGTTAAATCTAAACCAACTCTATAATCATATTTTCCCTTTATAGAGTTTAAAAATACATTTATAGCATTTAATAAAATGTTTTCATTTGATAGCAAGCCATTATAAACAAAATGGTTTCCATCATTCACTTCAAAGTATCTATTTTTGATATTATTAAAACCTATAATAGAATTGCTTGGAAATCTTTTGAACTTTAAACTTATTAAATAAGATCTTTCTTTTAATTTAGTACATTTAATGTTTTTTGGGAACTCATTTACCAAATCAAGAATCATTGACACATCATGAGGACCATAATCCCATAAATCATTATAATCTCTGGCTTGATTAAACCCTTGTCCAACACTAGTTATGTTTTGAATATTATTAATGTTAACTTTATTTTTTATTTCTTGGTATGTATTTGAAAATAAATGAATATGATTCACAAGTATTGGTGTATTATATTTCTTTAATTCTAATGAATCGCTTAATGATAGAGCTAAAGGCTTTTCTATCATCACGGGAATATGTTTATCTAAAACATATCTAGCAATTTCAATATGATATTGAGGTTGAGTTGCAATAATAACACCATCGCAACCATTGTTAACTAGATTTTTCCAATTTTCTTTGGTGGCAATTTCTAAATTTATATTAGGTATTATATTTAAACATCTAATATAGTTTTTACCCCAAGCTCCATTTCCAATAAGTAAAATTTTCATTATTCATATATATGGTAATTATCTTCATACCAATTGATACAATCTTTTAGACCATCCTCAAAAGAATATTCTGGACACCATCCTAATTCTTTAATTTTATTGCAATTAATAGAATATCTGAAATCATGGCCTTTTCTATCTTGAACAAATTTAATTGTTGGAGGCAAGTTCATTACTTTAGAAATATTCTCTATCATTTCTAAATTGGTAAATTCAACACCTGAACCTATATTATATACTTCTTGATTTTTACCTTGTTCAACAACTTTCATTATTGCTGTGCAATGGTCTTTTACATAAATCCATTCTCTAATTTGAGTTCCATTTCCATGAATAGGAATAGGTGTATTATTAATTAATGAAGTGACTATTTTTGGTATTAGGTTTCTAGGGGGTTGGAATCCTCCGAAAATTATTTGAACATCTAGTGATATTATAGTTTAAACCATGTGTTTCGCTGGCTGCATGAACGATAAGCTCTCCTGCCAGTTTAGATGCACTATAAGGATTGCGTGGTCTTGTTAAAGAATTCTCTGTCCAAGATTGATCTCCAAGCTTAAGCTGTCCATAAACTTCGTCTGTGGATACATAAAGAAACTTTTCCACTCCAAATTTTACAGCAGTATCTATCATTACTTGAGTGCCAACAACATTACTATGTATAAATGGCCCTGCGCTTGTAATGCTTGAGTCAACAAAACTCTCGGCTGCTCCATGAATAACAATATCTGGTTTTTCTATTGCAAAAACATTATTAATAAATGTTTCATCAGCAATATCTCCCATATAAAATTGATGATCTCTATTTTTTAGAACATTTGGCCTATTATATGAAGCTAATACTTTATCTAAAGATACCCATTCATAATTTGTTTTTTCTTTCATAGCATAACGCATGAAATTTGAAAAAATAAAACCAGCTGATCCTGTAACTAATATCTTTTTCATTTTTGAACCTCAATCAATTTAGGAAGAGGAGTTATCCATAAGCATTTTAATTCTTTATGATTTTCCATAATGCTTTCAAAAAAGTTCCAAGCAAGAACCAACACTACATCTGGCTTTTGTGTATATAAAGCAATAGTTGATAAAATAGGAATCTTTGTTCCTGGACCAAATTTACCTATCTTTAATGGAGCATCTTCCACGGCAAAATCAATAAGAGAGTTATCTAAATTAAAATAAGCACAAAGCGTGGTAGCTTTGGCCGGGAAACCATAGATAGCTATTTTTTTATGTTCAGATTTAAGCTCTTTTAATCTAGAAGTTAAAACATCTTTCAAAAAATTGATTTTACTTTTAAAAGATAATAGTTTTTCGTTTATATTCTCTTCTTTCTTGATTAAACTAATTAATTCTTTTGATTTAGCAAAATTGGCAGATTTGTTACAAACAAACACTCTGATTGAACCACCATGTTGATTTGTTTCATGATGAGCATCATAAATCATCATATCAAATTTATCAAAAAAGTTAATTAATGGTTTTAGATGATGGTAATGAATATGTTCATGATAGACAACGTCAAAGATTCCTTTATCAACCATATCTAATAGATATGAGTTTTCAAAAATAAACGTACCATTTTCACTTAAAGCTAGTTTAACGCCTTTAACAATTGTTTCTATATTAGCATTATGAGCAAATATATGATTAGCTGTAATTACTTTAGCTTTTTCAATTCCCCAATTCTTTTTTATATATGGAAGAACTTTATCTTCAACGGTTTCTTCATTCCAAAAGGCATTTAATGTTTTAATGCCATTTTTATTTGCTTCTTTAGCAATATTCTCTGCCGGATCTACACCCAAAGCCTTAATTGTTGTGAAATTCTTTAAAAAAGTGCCATCATTGGAGCCTATATCTATAATAAGGTCCTTAGAATATTTATCAAAGGACGATTCTCTAGCAAATGCTGAATTGCATGGCAATACAGTTGGTTTTGTAAAATACTTATCTAAAACAAAATTAGCATAATCTTTAAAATGTTTTACATTTACTTTGCTTGTTCCAGATACATAAAGATAATTACGATACATACGTTCTTCATCAACCAAGCAATCCAATTGAACATGATTACATTTATCATTTGTGCATTGAATTAAGTTAAATGGAAATTTATCTTGATCTTTTATCTCTGTTAAAAATTCATTTGCTAAAGGAGATTCTCCAAGAGAGAGAATTTGCTTAGTGTCTGAGTCACAAAGTAAACATTTTGTTATTATCTTACAATCTTTCATATGATTTTCTCGCTCAAACTAATATATTCTTGTACATTTGGATCATTTAATAGTTTTTTAATTCTGTTTTTGTTTCTTTTTAACTCTTTATTTTGCACCTTTTGATCTTCTTTATTTATAACTTCAATAAACATTGAATAATTACGTCCCTGTCTAAGTTTAATTTTTAAACCATGTGTTTTGGCAGACTCTAATCTTTTCATAATTGATTTAGAAAAAGTGTTTGGCGGAAGATCTACTAGTCTAAATTTAGATGTACTTATTTTTTTAAATATAGGAAAAATAATTCTAATATCTCTTACACCATACCCTCTCCCGTTTATTTTAAAATAAATCATTAAAACTCTTCTCTTACTAAATCTTCTTCATGGTGATCATGATCTTTAGAAAATTTGCCCAGCGAAATCATAACGCAGTCCTCTAAAAACACTGTTTTATGAACTTTATTTGGTGGAGTATAAAACATATCTCCAGTTTTATATATTGCCTCAAACTTTTCTGTGCCATCTACATTGCGTTCATAATATTTAACAGAGCCAGAAATAACATATAAAAAATGTCCGATTTTTACGATGAAAATGATTGCTCCTGACTGAATCTTTTTTGCTAGTAATAATTGCAGCAGATCCAATATGACAGTTTAATAAATTTTGAATAACTCCACGAGCATCAACAAAAGGTGCATCTAATGGAACTAATGGGTTCTTAGGATAATTTTCAGCATCAACAAGATCGGTGTATTCTTTATTTTTCATCTCTTACTTTCTTTTCCTTGTATGATAATTTTTTCCATTTTAGAAGCAACTTGTTTCCATGTATGTTGCTTAGCAAATTCTCTACACTTATTTATAACTTGATCTTGCAAACTCTTATCTTTTAAAACTTTAATTAGAGTATTGGAATATTCTTCAATCTTTTCATTTAATGGACCCTTAATCATTAGGCAGCCAGAATTTTTATATATACCGCCAAGACAATCTTTATCTGTTATTACAGGAACTGTATAACTAGCATGGGCTTCTAATGTTGACACTGAGAATCCCTCTGAGAAACTTACAGTATCACAAGTGAAGCCAAATGCTGTTGCTTCACTTAAGGCTTGTTTCATCTCATCTCTGCTAGCAGAGCCAACATGGTCAACGCCAAAATCTTTTAATCTTTTAATTGCTTCTAGCATGTATCTGGCTCTATTTGCCATTTCTACAACATGTGGGTGAGTATCAGTATCATTTGGCTCAATGCTCATAAAAGCGTCATAATTAAAATGATAAAATATTTTTAAAGTAGCTTCTGGTACATTTTCTTTTATTTTAGGCCATTGAGATAATAACCAATGTAAACCTCTATCAGCGCTAGAGCACCAAATTACTCTTCCAGGTATTCTTTTATCTTCATACCAATCTGGATCACAACCCAGGTGTAAAGTTTTCCATTTATTATTTGGAGTGTGTGGTAATTGTTTTCTTAAATATGCTGTGTGCTCATCACATACACCCATAAACAAATCAACTTGATTCTCATATCCTGGAGTTGAGAAATGAAAATCATTTAACATGTTCCAGCAAATTCTAAAAGGCTTGTTTGTCATGTGAGTAAAAACATTTGGCTCATTAAAAGAAATGACAAAATCAAACGTATCATCTATTACATGAAGCATTTCTCCAATATCATGCAAACGTACATTTTCCCATACTTTAGGTGTGCTGCTAAATTCTGCATGAATTGTAAATAAATGAATTTCATTATTTAAATCTGCCAGTTCTTTAGCTATCATTACTGTAGCTAAATCCGTTCCAGTTAATCCTCTTTTGCTTATCCATATGTTTTTATCATAGAAATTTAATGGCCTAGTACCAACACTATAATTACCTAAAATAACCGCCCCCTTCATGTTTGCCCCTTTTTAGTACAATATAGCATGACGCAAGGTTCTCTTTCTATTTCTTCAAAATTATAATAAGGTTCAAGCAACTCTCTAACTTGTTTACTTAAAGTATTATCTAAGAAATCATGACACTCAATGATCAAGTTAGGCTTAAATGATTTTAAAGTTTTAAGTCCGCCTTTTATAACTTCTACCTCAGCACCTTCAACATCAATCTTCACCCAGTCTATTTTATTAAGCTTAATACTTTTAACATACTCGTCTATTGTATGCATAAAATAATCGCCAGAAATTGTTGCCTCCGGCCAATGTGGGGCATAGCTTTTCATATCCAAATATGTTATTGAAGACCAGAATCCCATATTTGCAGGGAAAGATTTGTCTTGCCAATTATTAATATTGATATTATCAATTAATCCATCAAAAACAGTTTTCTCTGGTTCAAAAGAATAAACTGTAGCACCTTGAGATAAAGCGGTTAGAGTATAAGAGCCATATGATGTTCCAATATCAAATACAACATCATCTTGCTTTATATTCCAATATTTATTTCTAAAATTAAATTCTTCTTGATCAAAAGTATTAAAAGAATACTCTGGATGAGTTACACCTTTAACCACCTGAAATGTTTTTCCTTTAAAACTTTGTTCTTTTGTAATTGCCACTGGTGCCTTTTGAGAAATATTAATTTCTTGAGTAACTTTAGTTTCTTGCGTAACTTCTTTAGTTATAACATTTTGTTTTGAAATAATTTCATCATATTTCTCAATATAATTGAGCGCCATAATTTTTAAATCAAATCTATTTACCGAATCTATTCTACAATTAACAGGATTGATAGAATCAACTTTATTAATTGCTTCAATAAAAGCATCTATATTATTATCTACAGTAAAACCCGTAATGTTATTTTTAATAATCTCTGGAGCAGAACCATAATTGGTTACAATAACAGGAGTTCCACAAGCCAATGACTCTGGCATGCTTAAACCAAATGGTTCATTAAATTGAATTGGATTTATAAAGGCTTTAGCTCCTTGATATAATTTTCTTTTAACTAAATGATGCCCTGGGTCTTCTTTTGGCAACCATTCAAATTTAATATTTGAATAATTCTTAGCCAATTCAACAGCTTCTAAAGCACAGTTTCTTTGATAATCAAATTTTTCATTATCAGGATGTTCGCCAGCCATAATTAAATTAATACCTGTTTTTTTAGCAATTTCAATTGCTAACTTATAACCCCTAACCTCATGCCAACGTCCAATAAAAAGAAAATAATTATCTTTAACATAAGTAGGTGTATAAAAACTTGTATCAATTCCACCATTAACAACAGAAACATCTTTAACTGGATTTCCATTTTGGCCATCTAATTTTGTATTATGATAATCACTAAATCCATTTTGAACCCTATATTTATGACTATCTGACCAAGTTATTAAATTTAATGGTGTAAATGGTTGCATCCATGGCCCACCCATAATAGTGCTTATTTGTGGTTTATGTTTATAATTTAAAGCCAGCATACCAGTTATGGTTTTAACTATAGAAAAATCATGAATTATATCACAACTAAGTATTTCTTTTTTATATTCATCGAAACATTTTTTCTCACATTCAATAGCTGTTGGAGCTGAATTACCTCTAGAAGAATCCATAACAAATAGTTTTCCATTTGGAGGATAGTAACTTCCTTTTGGTGCAAATACATAAATCTCATAACCTAATTCAGCTAGATTTTTTATTAATCCAGAAATTACAATATCGCCTGTATGTAAAGTATCTGCTAATGCTATTTCATACAAATTTGGATTAGGTAAAGGAAAAGCATGTGTTGCAATTATTCCAACTCTCACTTAATAGCCTCTACTATCATTGAATGGCTAAATCCAAAATCTTGGCATTCTTTTGCAAGAATTTCGCTTTTACTTTGATGTAATTCATTATAAAATATAACTTCTTTAAACCCAGCTTTCTTTAAAGCCTTTTCCATAGTTGCTTTGTTAAATAAAAACATATGACCTTCATAATTTGATTGTGTACAATTTGGTCCAGCCGCACCAAACATTATCATAGATAATTTTCCGCTATTGTCAAGATCTTTATAAAAAGCTGGTTGTTCATCATTATATTTTTCCATATTATGATTAACATAATCATTAATTAATAAATCTATATCTGGTGTAGTAATTCTTAATACACCATTTGGTTTTAACATTCTATGACATTCTTTTAGAAAGTTAGGAACTTGTGTAAAATAATTGCAATGCTCTATTGCTTGTCCAAAATAAATTACATCAACTGTATTATCTTTATGTTGTGGAAATCCAGAAGTTAAATCTTGAATTCTAAAATCTATTTTCCCACCATTTTTTACATATTGAATTAAATCTTTTTGATATTGGGGATAAAAATAATAAGCTGTTTGATAAGTTGTATTATGATCTATATTTAGAAAATCTATATATGCATCAATGTTTTCTTTATCATAATTTATCCAACCATCAAACGGAAATACATTAGGTCCAGCGCCAATATTTAGTTTTACAATTGATTCTTTATTAACTTTAAATGATTTATAATTTCCTGTTGGTTCATAGGGAACTATAGGGTTTTTTTTTACTAGATCTATAAGGTCATAAAATAAATTGTTCCACTCTTTAGCTAGAGCTATAATATCAAAATTATTTTTTGCATAATTTTGCAATTTAATTCTATCTTGATTACCAGTGGTATTTAAAGCTTTAATAGTGGCGTCAATAAAAGCATTTTTATATTCTATAGATGTCCACTCTCCAGGAATTAAAACGCCTCTATCTGCAACAGTTTCATTTAATGCTGCTATTGGTGATGTAACAATTCTTAATCCAGCAGCTTGAGCTTCCATTAACGAAATTCCTGATGTCTCGCTGAACCAAGTTGGATATGTGCATACACCAGCAGTTAATAACTCTTTTGTCAACTCTTCTTGATTTATACGATCAAGAAATCTAACATCTAAAGACTCTAATTCTTTTAATCTGTTTTTTAAATTATCAATTAAGTTTAATTGATTTTGGTCATTATATAGTTTAGAAACTATTTCCCAATTTTTAAAACCATAACCTAGTGTTAATGAAGCTTGTGGTACATGTTTTTTAATCTCTGGCCAAATATCCAATAATACTGGCCAACTACGATCTGGACTAGAGAAATTAACGCACTTATATTGATCTCTAAAAAGAGCCTCTTTAAATCTTTCTGTGTAAATACCATTGCGTGTAACTATGATATGATCTGGATGTAAATTATGAACCTTAATTAGGTTTTCTTTGTGCCATTGTGTTAAGGCAAAGATTCTGTCAAACTTTAATAATAGTTCATTTGTAGCATTCATTGCCCAAACATCATGCACCCATAAAAACTTTAATTTAGCTTTTACATTATACTTATCATGAATCATGTCAGTTCTACGAGAAATAACTAATACGTCACATGATGTGTCATGATATTCTTCGGTTTTTAAATATGAAACACTATCATATCTACCAGATAGATTACCACAACTATTATACACTCTAACTGTATGACCTAATGCGGCCAGCTCTTTTGCTTGTTGCATAAGCATTAATTCTGATCCACCTATTCCAGTTTGTTTAACTGTTTCGGGAGTCCATGTTTCTAAACCATCGCCAGCAAAAAATATAATATCTAATTTGGATTTATCAGATACTACTTCTTGTTTTCCATATTTAATCATTTTAATTTCTTCTTTCTTATCTTCTTCAAATTTCTTTAATAAAAATTCTTTTGATTTTTTATCTTGCTCTTCTTTTAATTTAATTAAAGCTTCTTTTTCAAATTGCTTTTCATCTTTTATTTTACTTTCATCTGGCTTAATTTCATTAAAAGATGTAAAAGATTGTTCTTTGTTTAATAGCATGCAAATAAGTTTATAATTCTTTTCTTCAAAATATTCTAATGAATTAAGTTGATTAATAAACTCTAATGCCTTTTGTTTAATTAAATAAGTTTCATATAGTTTTTTATTATGAAGTAAATTTGTATCTTTTGGTTTAGCTTTTAATCCAACTTCAATACTTTTTAAAGCTTCTTGAGTGCGACCAATAGCATTTAAAGCTACGTTGAAATAAAGATGTATTTCATGATCACGTTCTAATGGATTTATAAAAAGTAAAGTTTTGGTTGGCCTTAAATTCAACCCCGCTTCAGCATAAAATACACATTTTTCCCAGTTTCTATATGTATTTGGATTTTGCTTTTGTGCTAAGAAATAAAAACATTTAGCAATTAAGAAATAACCTTCGCCCCAGGTTTCTTTTATCTCTATAGTTTTAAATCCCCACTTTAAAGCTTGCTCATAATTTCCTTGAGCAATAAAAATATCTCCAAGCTTTAAACAAGCCATGGCCCTTTCATCTTCCCAGCCAGAAATATCTACATATTTGGATAAGCTCTTAACTCCATCTTCAACTAAGCCAGAGTTAACGCACTCTAATCCATAATAGTAATAGTTTCTTGGATCAGAATCATCTGGATTTTTTTCAAAATATTTCTTAAGTATTCTTAAATTACGACCAGGCTCTTGTATTTTTTCATTTAATTGACGATTATGTTTATATAAAACATCATCTGACTCTTCAAAAAAGATTACAAATCCTTCTTTTGGAACTAAAACTTCATGAACTGGATTTTTCCAGCTAAAAAGTTTAGGATTATAAACTAGCCTTTCTCTATAATGTTTACAAGTACATTGTCCTTGTTCATTATATGCATATTCATATGGAAATACATAACTAAATCCATTATAGTGCATGTATTTTTGTTTATGAATTTCTAATAGCTTAGATAAATTGTGAGCATTAAATATTTCGTCATCAGCATCCATCCATAAAACCCATGGTTGGGTTGCTTTAGAAAAAGAATAATTTCTGGCTTTAGAAAAATCTTCAATAACTCCAGTTTCTGGATTGTTACATTCTAGATATTGTTCCCAATATGTAGCATATTTTTTACTAACATCAATAGTGTGTTGATCAGTACTTCCTGTATCAATAATTACAATTTCAGACACAAAGTCTTTTATTGATAAAAGAGCACGCTCTAATAATGGTTCATTTTTAACAATTAAACATAAACTAATAGGATTTTTACTTGAGGTCATCTACCCCAATATATAACCCTAAGTTTTATTTAAATTATTAAATGGTGTAATAATCATAAGTAACAAACAACGAAATTACGCCAGCAGTTGTTACTATTCCAAGATTTTTAGCAGTTATACACACAAACTCTCCAGGATTAACTGGAATTGGAGATTGGAATGACATAGAAACGCTAGCTCCAAGTGTTCCTAAAGCAGCAGCTGAGGCATAAGACTCTGTTCCTAATGCAATACGTCTTGGTGCTTTTGCAGTATTTGTTACAAATGATGTTGATTCTGTAGTTGCTAAAGAAACTGCAGTATGTCCATATGCAAGTGAATATGCATAGATAACTGGTCCACCAGTTAATGCTGTTGTTACAACACCTTGAATTCTAACGCCAGTTATTATTAATGTTTTTGACCTAAAATTTATTGAGCCAGTTGGTACTTGAAAATTAGCCAATATACCGTCTGTTCCTACAGCTAATGTAGGCGTAACTGAGAATTGTCCACCTAAACCAGTAAATACGCCAGTTGCAACTGTATTTGATAATGCCGCTCCAGAACCAACGGCCAAGCTGTTTGTATAAAGAGCAAGGGACCCCATTGATCCACCTTGCCAACCTTGTTGACCACCATACATTGCATTTTGTTTATGTCCAAATGGCATATCTAAAGCAATATCACGTTGATCAACGTGAACAGACTGTACTTTAGCTTGCATAACTGGAGCACCAGTTACAGTATTTGAGTTTCTAAATTGCATTGCAATTGGTAAAGCTTTGGATGCATATGGTATGCCATTCGCATTGTTAATAACTAATGAACCAATTTTAATATCATTTCTATAAAATGCAATTTCTCTATTATTTAAACGTATTTGAAATGAATAAGATTCTGCATTATTGAAATCAGATGGTGTTAGTAATATTCCGCTCTCTACTTCTGTTCCAGCATAATTAAATGCTACAGTTAATCCTGTACTTGTATATCTAAAATATGTGCCTTCAATTGGGGTGTTTTGTGCAACTGTAGGTAAAAAATATCCGAATTCAAAAACTTGATTTGCTAATGGTGATGCTGTAAATGCTAAATAGAATTCTAATAATGTGCCAGCATTTCCCATTAAAACGAACTGTTTAAAAGAATGTAATGAACAACCAGTTAGAGTTGTTAAAGTGCTGTTTGCATTAAATAAAACGCCATTTGTTGACGCAGTTGCTGTCATTGTGGTAAACAAATGCCTCCACACACCAGTATCTTGTGTTAATGATGTAAAATCATAATCAAAAATAGGAGTGTCAAAACCAGTAACTAATCTATCATCTGCAGAAATTCTAGGAGAGCTACGTGTTGGATTTCCAAGTATAGATCCAGAATCGTTTTCTCCAAGAATGACAGCATATCCAGCTTGATTCATGCCAGATGGTAATGAAACACGTAAATTATTAAAATTATCTACCTCTGCTACATTTCCTGTTATATTGCCTTCAAGTCTAATACCTGCCATTTTAAATATCCTTTAACTAAAATAATGTTTTGTTATGCTCTGTAAAGCTTTAATAAAAGCTATTATGGTGTATACATCCACCTAATTGCAAATTGTCCAGTCCATCTCATATTAGATGAGGCAACAACGCTAAATCCTGTACCTGGTAAAATTGCTCCTGGAGCTACTTTAATATCAGCTATTTGATGTTCAATTTCATTATGTGAAGCAGTAGTTCCATACATCCAGGCATTTACAGCAGATGCACTTGTAATAAATGATTGTCCAGTTATATTGGTTTGAGCCCATGAACTACCTGGCGCACTTCCAAAGTCTAACACGCCTGTTCCAGTAATTACTTGTGTTCCTGGTGGTCCAGTTGGCCCTTGTAAACCAGTTGCACCTTGTATACCAGTTGGACCTTGCGGACCTTGAGGTCCTTGAATAGTTTTAACATATGCTGATGTAGACATTTATTAATACCTCTCAATCCAATCAACTGTAGCACCAGCAGTTCCACCACCAGAAATTGTTCTTATTGAAACTGTTAATATATCTTGATTTGAATTTAATCCAGTATAAACTAATGGGAAATTAATAAAATTTTCTAATGTAATTGGCTCTGATTTATTTAATGCTGATAAATAACCAGAATCTATTTTATATGCTGATCCAGTTGTAAGAACTGTGGCAGAAACATCATATTCACATAATGAATTAGACCCCATCGCCACCCATGAAGGCCCTGTCAAAGTAGCATTTAACCAAATTTCATAATATGAATCTGCTGTAGTATACATGCTTGAACTACACGGAATTATTTGACCTCTATTTGTTGTAGTGCCTGCTGCCGTTCCGCCAATTTTAGTTGCCGCTCTAATTGAAAAAATTGGAATAAAAGTAGTACTTGTTGCCCTTAATGTTGCACCATTTGATGCGCTAAGTTGTATAATTCCTTCAGAATCTTGTCCTGGGCCTACACCACCTTCATTTGAAACTGATGAACAAATCATATCTAAAGTAACTGTTCCGCCAGCCGTTCCAATATTATAAACTCTTCCTCTTATAGGCAAGCATGCTGTAGACATATAAGCAGCAGTATTTATATTTGCGTTTAGAAACTGATGAACATAAACTATACCTTTATCACCTAAGTCAAAACCAACTCTAACTCTACCAACCCCTAAAAATTGTAAATCAATAACTAAAATTTGAGTCTTAGTTAAATCTAATGTAACTCCACTTGGTCCAGTTCCGTCCATCTCATCTAAATTCCAAGATGCTTGAGCAATTGTAGTATCAACTGCAGCACCTGATGTAAAACTTCTTAATATAAAATTAACTGTTGTTCCAGATCTTTGAAGAAAAATTCCGTTATTATCACCATCATAATAACCAATTTCAGCAACAGCGCTTGATTGAGCAGCTGACATTACAAATGTTTGAGATATTACTAAACTTTTCCCAGGCATATATCTCATGTATCTACGAGTTTGCCTAATAGCTGAAGCACCATTAGTTGTACCACCAGTAGATAATCTAACTGCACATTGATTTGCTTGATATACAACAGTTCCTGCTCCAGATGTAGCATTTTCCCAAATTAATGGATTATCTAAATACTCAGACATTGCTGAGAATTGTCTTACGTTATCTGATACACGTAATCTATGAAATGCATCAACGCTTGGGCCATCTTGCGGAACTATTTGTGTTTTTGGAAAATAAGTCATGTCATTTAATCTTTATATTATATACCAAGCGCTACCATTTGATTGCACTTGAACTGTTGTCCATTGTGTATTAAATGTTAATGTTAATGATCCATCAATTAAATCACCACCAGTGGTGTCAATTGTGATTATATTTGCGTCATTGCTTATTTTTTTAACTATAATAGAAAGTATAGTATTAAGCGATGCTGCTGGTAATGTAACTGTAAATCCACCAGATGCAGAGTTACACAATACTGTATCTCCAGCTATTGCTGTATAATTAGCTGTTTTTGTATAAATTGCAACTGGATATGTAGCAATTTGACTTGGTCTAAATGGTAAAACTATACCAATTGTAGTTGATAATGCAAGTAATATTGGATTAGAGAAGCTAGATGTTGCTGTTGGTTCTGTTGCAGTGATAGCGCCCGCAGAAGAGTCAGAAACGAAATAATATTGACCAGCCGTTAATCCAGATAATCCAATTATTTGTGAAGCTAAGTAAACGTCAAAATTATCAACATCTGTTACTTTTATAATACCAATTCCAAGTGTACCAGCAGCATTTGATTGTGCTAATACCCAAATTGTCCCATTAAAATATACAGCTTGACCATTTGAAAATCCATGTCCAACCTGATTTACAGTAATTAAATTACCATTTGCTGAAGTGCCCGCTGGTCCAGTTGGACCCATTGGCCCCGTTGGACCTATTGGTCCTGTTGGGCCTCCACCTAATGGTCCTGTTGGACCTATTGGTCCTGTTGGGCCAGTAGCGCCTTGAATACCTTGTATTCCTTGCGGACCAGTAGCTCCAATAGTGCCAGTAGGTCCTTGTATACCTTGAGGGCCTATAGAGCCTGTTGGTCCAGCTGGACCTGTACTACCTTGAATACCAGTTGGGCCAGGAGATCCTTGAGGACCTGTTGGTCCTTGAGGTCCAATATTACCTTGAGGACCAGTTGGACCAATAGTTCCTGTAGGTCCTTGAATTCCTTGCAGGCCTTGAGGACCTGTAGGTCCTGTATTTCCTTGTATTCCTTGAGGACCTATAGATCCAGTTGGTCCTTGTGGACCAATACTACCAGTAGAACCAATAGTACCAGTTGGGCCTTGAGGGCCTATAGTTCCTTGAGGTCCTGTTGGACCAGTTACACCTTGAATACCTTGTATTCCTTGAGGACCAGTAGATCCAATCGTTCCAGTTGGTCCTTGAGGACCAATTGATCCTGTAGGGCCTATAGTTCCTGTTGGCCCTTGAGGACCTTGTGGACCAGTAACACCTGTTGTACCATTTATTCCAGCTGGGCCTGTTGGACCTTGAGGTCCAATATTACCCTGTGGTCCTGTTGGTCCTGTATTTCCCTGTATTCCTTGAGGACCAATGCTACCTGTTGGGCCTTGAGGGCCAGTTGGACCAGTGGAACCTTGAATACCTTGAGGCCCAATTGTTCCAGTGGGTCCTTGAATACCTTGGGGTCCTGTGGCACCAATAGTACCAGTTGGTCCTTGTGGACCTATAGAGCCTGTTGGTCCCAAAGTTCCCGTTGGACCTTGAGGTCCTATTGATCCAGTTGGACCTTGTGGTCCTGTAACACCTTGAGAACCAGTTACTCCCGGGGATCCTTGATTTCCTTGATTTCCTTGAGGACCAGTTGGTCCTGTAGAACCTTGAATTCCTTGCGGTCCAATAGTACCTGTTGGTCCTTGAGGTCCTTGTATTCCTTGAGCACCTGTATTTCCTTGAGGACCAGTAACACCTTGAGGGCCAATTTGTCCTGTTGGACCTTGTGGACCTGTAACACCTTGTTGTCCTTGAGAACCTGTTGGGCCAGTATTTCCTTGTATACCTTGTGGACCTATTGTACCAGTGGGACCCATTGGTCCTGTTGGACCTGTAGAACCTTGTATTCCTTGAGGACCTATACTGCCTGTTGGACCAATAGTGCCTGTAGGACCTTGTGGACCAGTAACACCTTGAATACCAGTTTGTCCAATAGTACCAGTTGGACCTTGTATTCCTTGAGGACCAGTAGCACCTATTGTGCCCGTTGGACCTTGGGGACCTGTAGGTCCTGTAGCACCTATTGTTCCAGTTGGACCTTGAGGACCTATAGTTCCTGTTGGTCCTTGAGGACCTGTAGGACCTGTATTTCCTTGAATACCTTGTATACCTTGGGGACCTGTAGATCCAATAGTACCAGTGGGTCCTTGAGGACCTGTTACGCCTTGAATACCAGTTTGACCTATAGTTCCTGTTGGCCCTATTGGTCCTGTAGGTCCAGTTACACCTTGAATACCTTGAGGTCCTTGAGCGCCTGTTGGACCTGTATTTCCTTGTATACCCTGTATGCCTTGTGGTCCTGTTGCCCCAATAGTTCCTGTAGGACCTTGAACACCAGTTTCACCTTGTATTCCTTGAATACCTTGAGGGCCAGTTTCGCCTTGAGGACCAGTAGGGCCCGTTGAACCAATTGTACCTGTTGGTCCTTGGATTCCTTGTGGACCTATAGGACCAGTTGGACCTGTTACACCTTGTATTCCTTGAATACCTTGAGGTCCAGTTTCACCTTGGGGGCCCGTAGGGCCCGTAACACCTTGTATACCTGTTTGACCAATTGTTCCAGTTGGACCTTGGGGTCCTGTAGGTCCAGTTACACCTTGTATACCAGTTTCACCTTGTATACCCTGAATACCTTGTGGACCTGTATTTCCTTGAGGTCCTGTGGCGCCTTGAATACCAGTTGGGCCTGTAGGTCCTGGAATGCCTTGAATACCTTGAGGGCCAGTTTCGCCTTGAGGACCAGTTACACCTTGAATACCTGTGGGACCAATTGGTCCTATTGAACCTGTTGGGCCTTGTGGACCTGTTGAGCCTATCGATCCTGTTGGTCCTGCTAAAGTTCCAATGGGTCCTGCTGGTCCTTGTGGACCCATAGCGCCTTGAATACCTTGAGTACCCTGAGGTCCCATTGGACCTTGAACACCTTGAGGACCTATAGTTCCTGTTGGACCTTGTATTCCTTGTGGTCCAGTAGCACCTTGAGCACCTTGTGGTCCTGGCGCTCCTTGAGGTCCTGGAGGTCCTATTGGACCCTGAGGACCAATGCTACCTGTTGGACCAGCCTCTATTGATCCAGATGGAATTGTAACGTCAAATGTTACATCAGTTACAGGTACTTTTAAAGTAAAATCACTCATTGGTAGTTTTATTAATTAAAGCGGTAATAGTATGTCGTGATAATGACCAAGAACCTCTTGAAATCTGCCATTTACCACTGCGTGATTGTGTCCTTGCGATACTTGTGTTGTTTGATTTATTTGATAAATGCTAGTTATGTTTTCATTTATAGTTATTTCATGATTATGAAGGGGTACTCCAGTAGATGAAACTGACGTTGTGTAAATAATAGATGGATATAGTGAAGTATTATTTGTTACAGGTATTTGGTATATAGGATCAGTTTTTCTTATTCTTTGAACTTGCATTTTCTGGGCACCTTGCAATCTCCCAATCGTTTTGTTTCTAGTAACATTTATAACTTCATATCTAAAATCTTGATTATCATCTTGATCAAATCTAACCAATACATCTCTATCTTTAATTGTTGGAACCGTTAATGTCCAAGCTTCAGTTGTTAATTCTGATTCATAACCAGCATCAACCAGTTTAATATCTTCTGGAGCTGGAGAAAATCTAGTTAAGATTCTACCATCTGATCTTCTAGTAAAGAAATATTGAAACCAACCAAATACAAACCCTGATCCAAGACAAATTGGACATCTTTCTTCAGGTTGCTCTCTTGTTGGAGTATAACAATTGCAATAAGAGCCTGTGCGCATTCTTCTAATTAATGCAACTGGCTCTCCTGTAGTTTCTAACTCTACTTCTAATTGTTGATTAATTCTTTCTTGAATATTAAAGCCTCTTAGCTTGGTGCCAACGCCATTTTTGCCATCTGCACAGTATTGTTCACCGCCAATATAAGAATTAACACAATCTCCAGAAATAATTAAATTAGGATCTGTTCTATGCCAACCAGCAAAATCATATGATGGAAATCCAATATTAAACTCATCGCTGCCAGATAAATCAGAAGTTAAGTTATCTTTAATTCTTTGTCTATATCCATCAGCATTTGTATATGGGTATGTGTGAAAATCAAATCCAGAAGTAACAGAAAATGTTCTGGTATTACGCTCTTCTGAGCCTATCCAATTTATAAGTAATGGATTTCTTTCAGCATATCCATCATAGCCATCAATGTTGTGATAAGTAATTAAAGTTCCATTATACCCTCTATTAGATAGAGTGGTAGAAATTATATTGTTAGTATAATCAACAGCAGTATACTTAATTAACTCAGCGCCAATTTTTAAAATACCAGTGGATGGGAAATTATCTACTGATACTAAATTAAAACTTGTATCATTAACTAATACATCTTGTGATAAAAGAGATTGCGGATAATATCTAACTAGAGTATTGTAAGTAGATTGAATTGTATCAAATGGTAAATTATTTGGGTCTGTAATAGTCGCATCATATTCCAAAGCCCTAATTCCAAAAAAATAAGTTCCTTCTGGCTCAAAATCATAAAGATCTATTGTGATAGAATTATCTGTAACTATATAATTTGGATAATTGTCAAATATTTTATTTGGCTCTGTATACTCTTCATCATTTCTACCATAATAAATATGATAAGCTATTAAATTTGTTTTAACTTGAGGATAAGCTCTTGTCCATTTTAAATTAATTGAAAATCCATCAGATAAATAATTAGCTGATTGGATTCCAACTATATTTCCATTTACATAATAGGGAGCCATGTATTTATATGTAATTATTTAGGCGAAATTGCTAATACAAAATAAGTTCCATCTTCATTTTCTTTAAAATTCTTCTTAATATTAAAAGCTGTAGATAATTTATTTACAATTTCCCAAAATCCTTTCTTGAATTTAGGTATGGCTTTATTTTTATAATTATTAAGACCTTTAAGTTTATCAAACTCTTTACTGTCTACGTTATTTATAGAGGCTTTAATTAAAACTTCTTTTTTTACAAAATCTATTTTGGATTGCAAACTAATAACATCATCTGTGTATTTTAATAATTCATCATGAACAACTCTTTCAAAAATAGCAAGTTGTTTATCGTTAGCTGGCAAACCAGCTTCTTCTAAATCTATTAAAATATCTTTATGAGCGCCAGCTTCAGATAATAAAGCATCTTTTCTTTCTTCTCTTTTTTTACCTTTCAATTCATGTTTATCTAACACTTGGTCGACATACTCATCAGCTTCTTTTTCTCCGCTGTTTTTAGCAATATGTTTAACTTGTTTTTGAAAAGCTTCTTCTTCATTTGGATTAAATAAATAATCCTTTTTATCGGAGCTTTTGGTTGGCTTAGTACCTGTAGTTTGTTGACACCAATGAACAGTTTCATGTAGAGCATATGGCAGTAAAGTTTCTTCAGGATTTGGCTCGCTTAAGATTTTGTTGTTAAAATAAATAACAGCCTTTTCTGTTCTTGCAGAAACCGGCAAGTCTTTAAACATCATTGGAATTAAATCAATTTCGTTGATATCTAAGCTATATTCACTAAAAGTTTCTTGCATTACCTTATCTTTTTTTAATTTAGATTTAACTTTATTAATTAAAGATAAAAGTTCTTTATTTGAAGGATTGTTCATATCTTATTAAATGCAAAAAAAGTTGTAGGCTTGACAAAATTCTTGGAAGAATTACCGTGTAAGCACGGAGATTTTTGGGTATAAAACTATGATTGACAACACTAATAAATATACTGTAATGCAAAAAAGCCAATATGATGACGATGCTTCAAAATGGACAATTGAGGAAAGAGATCATGTTGTTGGAAACTTTGATAATCATAATAATTGGAAAGATTATGAATATCTGTTTAAAAAATTAAAAACTGAAGGAAAAATAGCTTTAGATTTTGGTTGTGGTCCAGGCAGAAATATCGTTAAATATTGGGATCAGTTTAAAAGAATTGATGGTGTAGATATCTCAGAGAAAAACTTAGAGAATGTTAAATTATGGGTGAATTATAATAATCTTGATTCAAGTAAGATTAATTTAATTCATTGTAATGGCGTTGACTTGTCTCATATAAATGAATCAACTTATGATTTTGTATTTAGTACTATATGTTTGCAGCACATATGTGTTCATGAAATTAGATTAAATTATTTCAAAGAGTTTCATAGAATTTTAAATAAAAAGGGTTGGTTTACAGCTCAAATGGGATTTGGCTTGGGACATCCAAGATCTGTAGCTTATCATGATAATAATTATGAAGCTATGGGAACCAACTCTTTATGTGATACAAGAATTGAAAATCCAGACGATTTACAAAATGATTTAGAAAGCGTTGGTTTTAAAAACTTTGAATATTATGTTAGACCAGTAGGGCCCGGAGATGGTCATGGTTATTGGATATTTTTTAGAGCGCAAAAATGAAATATTTTTATGAGTATCCAGATAACTTAAGTGAATTAATGTCTTATGAAGAATGTGCCGTGTTAATTAAAGCCGTGCAACAAACTCATTATAGATTTATTATTAGATTTTTTAAAAATGGCAAAGACCATAGAGAAGATGGTCCTTCTTATATTGATATTTTTCGTCCAATAAAAGGATCAGTATTTTCAGGAGATATTCATAAAGCCTGGTTTTTAGATGGGAAATTATTGTTTACCGCTAATAATTTATCAAAATGGGGTGTAAAAGAGCCTCATACTCTTAATGATATTAAGAAATTATGTTGTTTATTATAGTTACTCTTCAGAAATACTAAAATTTAACCAATCAATAGTGAAATCTTCTAAAAGATTAAGGTCTTTTAAAGCTTGTCCAAAACTATTAACAAAAGATTTATTTAATAAAGCACTGGCATTTGGATCAAATTTACCATTTACAGTGGTTAATATTTGAACTTTTTTAGGCTGGCCTTTACCGCCCTTTAATACTTTGACTTTATTTTGAACTGATCCTCTAACGCCTTTCTCAGAAAGGGTATTAAATACTGTAGATTTAGCTCCAGAATCAAAACCTGGGGCTTTATTTTTTGCACCTAAAGCAAAAGAAATTTCAGTTGGCCCATCATTTGTTACTTCTTGAGCATTCACTAGTAATTCATATTTGTTAACTAAGTCAATAATATTCATTTGTCTAAAAGAATAGGAAAATATTCACATGTTAGAGTTTTGTCCCGTGTGTAAAAATAAAATAGTAAATAACCCCACGTCTATTAAATGTATAGACTTATATGAATATCATAGATATTATATAAATGGAAGTAATCAAGAAACTATATTATTTGATGATATTATCATCATTAAATTAACTACTAGAGTAAAAGTAATGATTGGTAATCATTTTGATGAAGAAACTCACCCAGTAAGGGTTTTTTACTTTAAGCTTGACATGTTTGAAAAATTAGCAGATAAAAAGTTTTTAAAAAAGGTATTGGCTTTATTATGAACGCTTATTTATTTAATAGCTTAGAGCCAACAAAATGTCCTCTTTGTGCAGAAAATCTTTTAGAACATATTAGTAATTATGGTATAAAAACTGCACATTGTTTTTGTGGTAAAGATTATGTTAATCTAGCTCTTTATGAAGATGGTAGTTATTATATAGTTGTTTTAAAAAATATTATAGCAGCAAATTATATTGCTGCAGGTGATTGCTATCTTCAAACTTCAGATTTGAAAAATTTTAAACTTTTTTATAAAGGTGAATTTTTTTTAAAAATAAAATACGATTCTGCTAAAGAAGCTGTAGATAAATCTATAAAATTAATTTTGATTTCTTAGATTTTATAAAAGTATTTAAAAGGTATTATGAACTTAGAAAAATGCCCTCTTTGTGGAAATTCTCTTATAAAAACAGGTGAATATCGTGTTCATTGTTTTTGTGATAAAAATTATCATAATTTTACTTATTCATCTTATAATCAATGCTATATGTTTGTTGTAATTAAAAATGTACCTAGTGAACAGAGAGTATCATTTCAAGATATTTATTTGTCAACAAAAGATTTAAAAAATTATAAATTAATTACTCCTGATTCAGAAGATTTTATAGAATTAAAGTGTAACTCTCCACAAGAAGCTATAGATAAATCTTTGAAATTAATTTTAATATCTTAGTGAAAAAACATGAATAAAATAAACTGCCCAGTTTGTGATAAAATAATGGAAAGCTCAGATTTTCATATAGTTTGTTATTGTGGAAAAGAATATGTTAATGTAGCTATTTATAATTATGAATGCGATCGTACTAGATATTATATACTTGTTAATAAAACTAGCTTATTAGCAAATTATATTGCTGTAAGTGATTTGTATCTTAAAACTTCAAATTTGAAAAATTTTGAATTTTTCAATGGATCGCAATCAATAAAAATGAAGTGTAATTCTGTTCAAGAAGCTATTAATAATGCTAAGAAACTATTAATGATATCTTAGTAACTAAAAATACTGGTTCCATTTGTGGTGTTTGTAACTGATCCGCTGAATGGACTGGCTGCTAAATTTGCCCAAGTTGTTAGTGGTGATGTATTTGGTACAACAGCACCAGCTGTAAGTGGCGGAATAGCAGATGCAGATCCATTAAAGCTTAATTCTGTAGTACCCGTAATAGTTGGGGGACTTGCTAAGGGATAATACATCACTGCTCCAGATGTTGCCGCATAACCAGTACCATTTCCAGATCCATATAATATAGCTGTACCAACTGATAATACACTTCTAAATCTATTTGTTATGGCATTATTGCCAGCATAATCCCAAACTCCTAATCCACCACCATTAGAACCAGATAATGCAAATGTTTGCCAATAACAACATGTATTATTGCTTGCGCTATTGCCAAGAGCAAATCCTGCATTCTGAAATTCAAATGCTGTTGATTGTGCTGGTTGTGTGCCCATTCCAGTTGATTGTACTAGAAAATTTCTAAATGAACATCCGCCATAAATTGTGAGAGCACCACCAATTATTACTTGAGTTTGAGTATTATTACCTGTCCATACATTAGATATAAATGTAATTGGTCCGCGTGGAGTTGAAAATGCATTTATAGTAGCTCCAGCAAACATACAAGCATTAAATACTATTGCAGAACTATGACTTATATATAATGTAGAGACTGATTGAAAATCAAGAGTATTAAATAATATTTGTACCTGACCTTTAGTCATAATACTGAGTTTTGAAACAGTAACTGGTGTAATTATACGAATTGCTGCACCAACAATTGGTGCAGCAGAAGTAGCTTGACCAATAAGTGATGTTGCTGTAGCACGTGTAATCCATTGGGTAATATTTGCTGTATTAGAACCAAGATCTTTAGTTACAACAGCATAACTTAACCCTATACCACCAGTACAAACTCCTTCAATAATTTTTTGAGTATAAGAAGTGAAGCTTGTTGCAGTTGATTGTACACTTGCTCTAGTATTAGTTGATGCTACCCCAGGAGTGATTGCTGCAACTGTATCAGTTACAGCATATGTATAAGACCCATTTACTGTAAATACTACAGCTGAGCCACTATCTGATACGAAATTTCCTACTATATTAGCGCCGCTTGATAAAATATTAACTGTAAAATTAGATGTAGCTAATTTAGCTCCATATTCTGCGCCCAATCTACGATACAATTCTTCCCATGTTAATAATGGATGTGTGTTAGTATAACCGTCATTTTCATCTGAAGCTAAAGCTGTTGAATTTGCCGGATCAATATACCATGTTAATTGAGATTGCCAAGACGGACATGCAATTGGTAATCTAATTAAATATCCGCCAGTTACTTGAACAATAACAATATTGTCCGCCGTTAAAGTATTTTTATTATCTAATTTAAAATATGATCTAACGCTCTCTATATAGACCAGCATTCCATTATTTTTGTTTTGGAAATTTAAAGTTTTTGCTTGAGCGATTGTTGTAGCTGTTATTTCAACGGCACCAGCAACAACCGAACTGCTAACTAAAAATGAATTTTGAGTAGCATTGCTTGTTTCTAAATTAAGATCTGACGTTATAACTTGTAAATCACCAGAATTTATTTTTCTTTTTAAAACACCTCTAGTTAAAGAGACCTTAATATCATCTTCAGTAACACCTGGCAAATCCATAAGATTATATGTTAGTCCAGGCGGAATATTAATCCCCATAACCTTTATGGTTTTGCGAGCATTTATATTTTTTACTATAAAAGTAGAGGCGTTATTTATACCATCAGCAAATGGATTCATTTATTTCCTAGTATAATATTAAATTATTCTTCTGTCTCTGAGCCAACGCAATTTGCTCATAAATGGATTTCTTCCATTAGAAATAGATACATTTCCAAGGCCAAGAGGTGCAGGACGCATACTGGCCTTAATATATTTTAATTGGTCCCAATATTGACTTAATGCTGTGCCATATTGGCTATTTAATATTTCAGAAACAGTAGGTAATTTAAAACTAAATCCTTGATCACTAAAATCAAACTCTCGGCCACGCTCTGCTAATGCGGCGGACGCCATTGCATAAATAGCTGCGCCATTCACTATTATCCATGACCAAGTTTCTATAATATAAGTGTCTGACCATTGAAAGTTAGTAAAAAATGGCGTTTGATTAAAGTCAGATAAGCCCATACATAAAAATGTTACTAAATCATCAACACTAAAAATATCACAATCAACATAAATTGTATTACCATAGCCATCTTTGGATTTTATTTTACCTGAAGAATTAAGTCTTCTTCTTAACATTTTTATAAGCTTGTTAATGTTTAAGATGTCTGTCTGGGTGTAATTGAAGCCTGGGTCATCACCTAAGAAGACATAGCCATCTGTATTTAAAGAATCGTATTGGCTATTTACAACAATAAATTGCCAGGATGCCTCGATTGGACTGCCAGCATAGGTGCCCTGCCAAACGTCTGTATATACACCAAAATAAGAACCATAACTTAGAGTGTAATCATAGCCATATTGGCCTGTACCAACTTTATATACACCAGAGCTTGTTGGAGATAATAGCACTAAGCTTTTAGGCGATACTATGCTAACCTGAGGGAAAGCATCTAAATCAATAGCAACTCCAGCTGTATTTTTAAATGTAACTATTAAACGTACGGTTTCTGTAGGTCTAATTTGTTCTGTTCTTGTTCTATAAACAGGTGCTACTGGATTATTTGGTTGTGGCATCTCTATAATATGGAGGATTATTATTTTAAATATAAAGCATATCCTAAAATATATAAGTGAAGACTAATAAAGAAATTTGGGTAACAAATCTCACAAGTAAGGATCTATTAATAGATGACTTAAATGTTAGGCTTCGCGCTAGAAGTTCAGTAAACTTATTGGTTAAAAATTTAAGATTAACAGAGGAGCTTGTTATTAAGTCTATTAATAATGGCTCTATTAATAAAAAAGCTAAATTTATTGCTGTTAGAAAAGAAGCTCCTGTATTTATTTCTAAAAAAATAGAAGCATCTAAGGATCCTTTATTAAAGCCAAAACACTCAATTATTGAACATATTGATGAAAACTACCAAGAATTGGACATAATAGATGACCCCATTAATCAACCTGATGAATTATGATATTGATAAGGAAATTAAAATGAGTCCCCCACCTGCACCATCTCATGAAAATTCATCTGAAGAATCAGATAATAAAGAAGAACATTTATCTGAAATTATGAAGTCATATAAGATACTAGATAGTAAACTTGACGAATCGTTAAAAAAAATTAAAAATAGAAAAACGAAAAAATAATTATGGTTAATCCTTCACCCTCAAAAAATGATAGTGTTACTTTAACCGACCTAAAATCTATTTTAGAAATAAATCAAAAAGCAATAGAGATTAATGTTGAGGTAGAGAAACAAAATGAAAAAATCCTAAATTCTTTAGAGGAAATTGAGGGTAAAATTCATGATATTGACAAAGCTTTTGATAATTTTAAAAGCGAGGGAATTAAGGATCAATTTAAAGTTCAACACTTAACTGACGATATTAAATCATTAATGGGCTTAGTTGGAGATTTAAAAGTAAATATTGAAGCAAATACGCTTTCTCAAAAAGATTATATTGAAAAAATAGAAGAAGTTCATAGTTCTGTGGCAGATATTGATTTTGCCAGAATGTATAAATTAGTAGAAGAGCTTGATAGAAACTTTTTCAGATTAACTATATTATTAGGTACTGGTTTAATTGGTGGTGTTGGAGCTATAGTAATTAAATTATTTATAAGATAATTATAAATTAGGTTTAACTACAACTTTAACCGCTTTAGGAATTCCGTTGAAATTTTCGCCAATTTGGAATTGAACCTCATCTCCAGATTTTAATGTTTTAAATCCTGACATGTCAATGTCGGTGAAATGAACGAACATATCTTTTTGTTTGGCGCCATCTTTGTGCCATTCTAAAAATCCAAATCCTTGTTTATTATTGAACCAAACAACCTTACCTTTATTTATTTGTTCCATTATTTGCCTTATCTAATGTATTAATTACTGGTTTACCATCTATTGTTAGATATGATGGATCGCCACCTAAAAATGAGTCTATCTCTATAATAGCCATTTTTTTCATCATTTCTAATTCTTGAGGATTTTTGCATGATTGCATTGATAAATCCCACTTATGAAAAACTTGTTTTAAATATGTAACAGCTTGATCCCCACCTAATTTATAGGCAGCAGAAAATAATGCTGCACGTGAATCAGCTTCATTTAATATTTTAATTGGCTCATTTTTTTCATTATAAGCTCTTTTAAACTTTCTCTTCATGACCTTATATATAACAGCTTCAAGACGTAGCTTATAAATTAAGCTGATATATCTTTCCAGCTATAAGTTGATGTATCACCAACAGCTACCTTAATGCTAAAACCAGTTCCTGGAGTTATTGCAGATAAATATGGAGATCCCGCTGGTGTTCCACCAACCACACTTAAAGTAAAACTTATAATGCTAGATGTTTTCATTCCTCTATAAGAAATTGCAACTGGTGTTGAACCATTAGCAACAACTGTTCCATAATTTGCTTGTGAAGCACCACCAAACACATTTGTTACTGTGCATGCAGAATCGTCATTTCCACTATGATCAATTAACATTGAGTTAACAGCATCTGAATAATGACCGCCTCTTCCAGAAGTTATTACATTTTCCCTAACAAATGTGCATGCAGCTGCCGCATATGTAGTTGCGCTTCCACCAGATGCATTAACTGTGCTTTTTCCATTTTTTAAAATTACTTTGCCTGTAGATGTATGAACAGCTCCAAATGGAGGTTTAACAGCCTCATTTTGCCCCCACGCAAATCCATCAACAATAATAGAACTTGTATTTGTCGCTAATAAGGATCCAGTTATACATGAATCAGAAAGCCATTCGTATATCAAAGCATCAGAGTCAATTCTTGCCCCATAGCTTCCACATCTTCTAGTGCAAATATTATTTATACTTACACCTAACGCCCCAGTATATACACGAATACCATAAGCAGTTTGATCTTCAAACAATGAGTCATTTATTTTAGTATTTTTAACATTTACATCTATACCAATACCATCTGCACATCTAGTAATACGCGCTCTGGTTATAGAAGTATCTCTTGAGTTATTTGTAACTCCAGCTAATTCAGATATATAAATGCCAGTACCAAGACAATTATCAACCGTTGCATCAACTATTGAGCATCCAATTGTACCAGCAAAAGAAATTCCTAATCCTGGAAATCTAGAACATGTCATTCTTTGAAAAGTACAAGCTTCACTATTTGCAATATGTGGTCCAGAAAATGTTCCTGCTGTTCCACCACCATCCGCAATACAATCTATTGCATGACAATTAAAACACCCATCATTGAAATGCGGACCATTATATTGTTCAAAATTACCAACTGATGTATCTACTCTTAAACCTTTTACATAACAATTTCTGCCACCTAATATTACACACGCTTGTAAACCAGTTCCAGATAATGTTGCACCATTAAAATCTAGAATTATATTTTGTGGAATGTCAGTTAATACTTTAATGGCTGCGCCAACTGTTTGAGCTAATACCACTGGTCTATCTAAAGTTAAATTAAACCCGCCACCACCAGCAGCAGATGATATTACTTTATATACTCCACATGAAGATAAGCTAGCATCACCAAGCATAATCCATGAGTTATTTGGTATTGATGCTGTAGCATTTATTATATTAGATCCAAGAGTATTGTTTAAATGTAGTGTGGTATCATATGTTCCAGGACCATCTAACCAAATTGCTAAAAACGGGACATCTTGCCTATAAACACCACCAGAAGCTGTTAATGTAGATGTAAATTTTGTACCAGGTTCACAATATAAATGAGTATTTGATGGAATTCCAGACAATACACCATTTGCATATGAAGTACTATCAAATGTAAATTCACCTGACAAAATCAAAGTTTCATTATTTTCTGAAGCAGTAAGTAATGCTGATGCAAAATTAGGTCCATCATCTAAACCTCCACCTCTTGGGGTTAATTTAAAAGATTTTAAAATATTATTATTATTTAAAAATGCTTGTTGGCTTAAATTTAAACTTGTTAAATCAATATCTGTTGAAATGATGGAAATTTCGCCCAAATTTAATTTTCTTTTTAATACACCCTTAAGTAAAGATACTTTTATATCTTCTTCAGTTACTCCTTCAAGAGACATTAAATTATAATTAGCTCCAGGCGCTATTCTTACACCCATAACAGAAACTGTTTTGCGAGAGTTATTTTTAACTATAAAAACAGAATAATTATTATTTAAGCCATCAGCGAAGGGATTTAAAGACATTCTATATTAATTCCATTATATTAAAATAATTCTGCCACCATAAGCATTTGCGTTTATCGCGGTTGTAGTGGTTGTTGTTAGTGGTTTTGGACCAACGCCATCAGTTACTTGTAATCCCCAAGCACTAACATAATTTGCTGAGTTTCCTGCATATGAAGCATTACCACTTATATTAGCTAGATATGCTCTAATTGTATTAGCGCCAATATTTGAAACCCAACATAAATACCAACCATTTCCAACAGAAATAATATCTTTATCCAAAACTGTCGATGAAGCGGATCCAATTGCGCCAGTATTTATATTAAACCATACAGCAGAAGCTCCACCAGTTGATGATAAGGCAATCCAATCTCTACCAACCCCCTTTTTAAAATATCCAGAAACTGTGTATATTTGTGATGTTGGTACAGTTATAGCTTGTCCAATAAAGAATGCACTTGTAACATTTGTTTCAAAAATTCTATCAGCAGTTAAAGTTCCATCTGGTGCAGTAGTTGCATTAGCTGTTACTGTAGCTGCTCCGCCAGCAGTTGACCATGTGGCATTCAAAGTATTTGATTGTAATAAAAGATTTTTATTAAATGTTTGGTTTCTTGCAGAGAAAGATGTATTTGAATTAGATACTTGTAAAGATGTAGTTGTTGATAATGGTTGTGGTGCCATACCATAAACCATTTGACAACCCCAAACATATATAGAAGTAGTTCCAGCTGCCCATGTACCAGTAGTTCCAAAAGCTGGAGTAGGCCCAATACAAAAATCTGGAGTTCCAGCTGCATCAATATTAAATGTAAATGATACTCTATACCAGCCATTTGAATATCTTTCTAATGTTGCATTAGTTCCATTTTCAATAGTGCCAATTGATTCTGTTGATAAATCAAACCATGTACGATGCCATGCAGCTCCAGTCGATTGCGCTATTTCAACATAAGGAACATCTTTAGCTTTAACAAATGCTGAATATGTAACTAATTGTCTCCTAACTCCAAGACCAGCTGGAAATGCTTGATACATCCATGGTTGAATTGGAAATGCTTGAGTTGCAAAGTGATATGTTGTACCACCAGAAGCGGTTACTGTATCAGCGGTTAAAGTGCCATCAGGAGCAGTTGTACTATTAGCAGAAATAGTAACTGGATAAGTTGTCTTGTCCCAAGCCGCATTATCTAATTCAGAAGATCTTGATAATAAATTAGCCTTTTTATTGTAAGATCTTCCGCTTCCAAAAAATGAAGTTCCTCTATCATATGATCTAACATATGGAATTGGTCCTAATGAATTACTTAATTGCGCTCCCCAAATTACTTGGGATCCTGTTGTTGCCGCATTATCTCCAGAAACAACAGTTCCTGTTGCTGGATACAAACCAATAACAAATGCATTATTGGTGCCATTATTAATAATAGAAACCCAACAACGATACCAACCATTTATTTCTTCAACATCACCTATTTGTCCACCAATTGTAAAACTTCCATCTACTGGATTTATTCTAAAAGAATATGATTGAGCGGTTCCACCAGATAAATTATAATTAAATCCACAAACAGATGTTGCTGCTAAATTTTTCTTTACATATATTGTAAATGTATATGGTCTATTATCTGTGTAATTTGCATTTGTATATAATTGGTAAGTTTGAGTTATGCCTTGAAAATTTACAGCACTAGTATCATTTATAGTATACCCAGTTAAAGTTCCATCTGGAGCAATGGTTGTATTTGGTGTAATTGTAGGTGTAGATATTAGTGGCCAAGCTGTTACATTGTCAAACTCTTGGCTTCTACGTAAAAGATTTTCTCCTTTAGTATAAATAATTTGATTACTAACAGTTGATGCACTAGTTCTAGAATAAAATTGTGGAGTTGTACTGCTTGTTAATTGGGCACCAAATATATAAATAGCAGATGTTGTTGAGCCAGCATAACTTAAAGTTCCGTTTGCATTTGCAGCATAAATACCAACATCTGTTGATGTTGCTGTAGCAACAAACGTAATTGATGTTTTATACCAACCATTTGCAAAAAATTCAAATGTTCTATTAGTGATAGCACCAACGCTTGTTCCTAATGCTGATGCTCCAGCCAAATTAACCCAAGATTGTGCAGTTCCACTTAATGCTGATAATACAACCCAAGATCTATTATTAGCTTTTGCCCAAGCGCTTAATGTATAAGATTGACCAACAACTAATCCTGTAACTGTTCTAGTAACACCATGGCTTGTATTTACACCAGTATCAACTAGTGAATCTGCTGTTGTTAAATTATCATATGGAATTGGACCAACTACAGCATTTGCAGTAATAGATGATGCGGTTTTTGTCCAATAAGCATTATCAAATTCTTCAGAGTATTGTAGAAAATTTTCATATTTAACTGGAGGAGCTTCATTTAAAGCTCTAAATTGTCTATTTGACCATACATATGGTTTTAATTTTTCGCCCATTGATACTTGGGCGCCCCACATATAAATAGTTCCAGTTCCAGCACCTGTATATGTTAACGCCCCAGTTGAATTACAAATATAAAATCTAAAATTGTTAAAAGTCATATCATGGTAGAAGGTGACCCAACAACGATACCAACCATTGCCAGCATCTTCAATACCATATCTACGTACTAAATTTGTACCATTAAGAAATGAATCAACATTTCCTGTACTCAAATTATACATTACCTGAACAGCTGCTCCATCAGGTGCTAATGCAAAAAAGTTTTTTGTTCCAGCTTTAACAAATGCAGAAAGTGTAATTATTCCAGAATAATTTGTACTAACGAATTGATTTAAATAATGGCTTGTTAATCCGCCATCATTAGAATCTGTTATCATTGATGCGGTAGTTGTTCCATTAGGCGCAACTATAGAATTTGGTGTAATAGTTGTATTAACTTTTGACCAATTGGTATTATTAGATAAATCTTCGCTGTCATAAATCCAATTATCAGCCTTTTGTCTATTTTGACTTGGGCCCTCAAGCCAGTTAGCAGAAGTTAATGTAAAATAATTTAATGTATTTGTTGAGCTATTTGCAATAGACCCAAGATTTTCTTGCATTTCCCAACGATCTGTAATGCTAGGAAAATCTTTATTGTAAAAATAATCGTTGGCTACATCTGTAGCTGACCATTCTGTTGTATTGGAAAATACCACATCAGAAAGCTTGCAACTTACAGCCGCACCTCCACCAAATTGTAAACTTGGTGAAGCTGCAAATGCTCCAGGCGCAGAAATTGTTGTTTGAGAAAATAATAAACCATCTCTATAAGCTGTTACAGTATTGGTTGATGTATTAAAAGTAACAACTACACGATACCATTTTTTAAATGGTTGAACCCCTCTTACATCACCTGATTGTGGCGGAGCTATTCCAAAATAACCATTACCAACTACTAATGGAGCCCCAGTTTTGAAATATAAAAATAAAGATGATCCAAATTGATTAATTAAAATACCATCTGTTGGATATCCAACGCCTGCATTTAAAAATAAAATGTTTGAGGATGCTGTATCTGTATCTGGATGCGTCCATAAAGCAACAGAAAAATTAGAACCATTAATAGATAATGATGAAGAAGCTGCGGTTGTTCCAAAACTTCCAGCAGAACAAGTTAATCCATAATACTTATCGTTTTGAGCTATACGTTTGCCTGGCATTTCATATAAAATACCAAATTAGTCTAGAAAATTATATTATTCTATAAGTATAGGTTGAAGTGTCTAATGCAACTCCAGTAACAGAAAATCCAACACCATTAGTTATGGTAACTAAAGGATTAATGCCTGGGGTTCCGCCATTAGTTGTTCTAAATAAAGCAACTTTATCTGTTGTTTTCATATCAGTAAAAGCAACAGCAACTGGCGTAGCGCCATTTAATACAACAGTTCCTTCATTTATTTGTCCGCTAGAATATGTAACTTGTGCTGTACATCCAGAAAAATCGTTATGTTCACCACGTCTTATAGTGCCACCATTTACATATAAGCCTATTCCACCGCCTGTAAGAACGGTAAATGCAACTTTAACAATATTATATTATGAATCTTGATATCTATCCCATGGTTGAGCAACGGCTCCAGCAGCA